>DAOWIJ010000069.1 GCA_030640955.1 Fidelibacterota bacterium | reverse complement strand
TCGTCCCAAACGGCTACCATGCCATCCCGTACCGACTCCAGAACCGCGTGAGCCCCCCACTCGAAAAAGCCGTCCTCGTCGGTGTCCCTGTTATTGGCGTAGTAATTGTAATACGCCTTGCTGGACTCGTACATCTCTTCCAGAAATGCTCTGTCTCCGGTTATCTTATAGACTTCCCAGTTTATCCAGGAATACCAGGGGGCCGATGTTGTCAGCTGCCCCTCAACCGGGATAATCTCGTCCAGGTAGGATCCGGTGCGATAGTTGATGTACCCGTTGTCATACTGTCGCTCCCGGTAAACCCGTTGGGAATTCATGGCGCCCTCCGGGTCAAGGTGGGCATAGGCCATCATGGTCAGGCTTTCATGAAACACCTGCCCGCCGTGGCCCCAGCCCCAGGTCGGCTCTCGCGAGAAGACGTAGTAATTATAGCCGCACTTTCCTTCGGGGGGCAACATGACCTGGCGCATCAGGTTGAAAGCGCTCCAATAAAGCATCACCAGGTCCGGATCACTAATATCGGGGTCAGGCACTTTCTTAAACAACTGCTCGTTCGCTTTCAGATATTTCTTCAAGCTGCCCTTCATTTGTTTGCTTGCCATTTTCAGGAGGGCATCGTCATCCTCCCCTTCAGGACACACAGCGCGAACTACACGCAGCATCTCACTGGAACCTGCTTTCAGATTGAGGGATACCGATGCTGAAATGACCTTGACGAGGTCACGAGGATAGGCAGGCCCTTTTTCGGGGTACCGAAGATCGGAAAGGAAATCCCTGCCGCCCAAATTGTTTACCTCACTTGAGGGCATACTCATTCGTCCACTTCCGGTATCTACCGCGGTTACCAGGTACCCGTATATCGCGTCAGTAGACAGGTTTTTATCGGTGTAAAAATGCTCGCGGTGACCCTTCTTCAGCAGGACATAGGTATCACTCTCCCGATAATTACGCCGGTATATATTGTAGGCAATGTCGTCAGGGCCATCCCAGTATAACCTGACTTCCTTTCCGCTCCCCCATATATCCCTTCGAAAGTTTGCAGGCGGTTTCGGTCCCTGTGACATTGAAAGAACCATGTCCTGGCGCGTGGCTTTTCCGCGCTGCTCTTCAGTGAAATCGATCTGTACGGTTCCCTCCTCACCGGTAACCTCACTATAATAACGAACAGTGCCGGTTGATCCTTCCGCCAATGTGCCCAAGGCGCCGATCTCCATGCCATAAACACCGTATCGGTTGATCCCCGGATCTGTCCGTCCCCAGACAGGCGAATTTTCCGTTATAAGTTGCGAGTAATCATCATTGAGACAGGCAACCAGACGAGCCTGGGGAGGCAGCTGGCGAACCCGTTCCCCGTCGCTGCCCGTTACCGTGCCCCAGAGGTAAAACTGTGATTCGGCCTCCAGCCGCACATCTTTTGGAATTTCGATCTTCTCGCCACCATAACTACGATAGCAGGTCAGGTTATCAATCGTTTTTGAAACCATGAAAACATTCCTGACGTGGTCAACGTAGGGGACCTCATGTTCCAGGACCCAGCCATCCGGCAGTTCCTCGTGGCTGAATAGAACAGCGTTCCGGGCTGGTTGAAAATCAATGCGGTCGTATGTTCGGTAATTGTTTTGCAGAAATGGAATGACCTGAATGGTCGTCTTTTCTTCGCCAAGGTTGGCCACCTTGATATCCTGAATCGCCAGACGCGAACTGTGGACCAGAAAAGTGACTTCAACCAGAATATTCTCAAATGGGTAATAATAATATGATACCATGTCCGGGTACGAAACCGAAATAACCGGTTCCTTATGAAGCTCATTCAGGCGGTAAACGATCTTGTTACCCTGCCTGAAAGCAAGACACCAGTCGCCACCCGTGTCGGTGGTGAAATCCACCCCGCGGGCGGAATCGTAAAAGGTCAGGTGATAGCCCTCATCCAGTGTAAACTCCGAACGCTCCATAGCGGCGGCATAGGTAGTATACAAAGGGCTGCCCCTGGTGGCGGAAAGATTTGACAGGTAGTTCTTAGGCGCGCCGGCCCTCAGCTCCGCACTCACAATGAGTATGAGCAGAAGAAGCAAACCTGCATAATATCGCTGATTCATGGAAATATCCCCGGTTGTTATAGACGAACAGTGTGCAAGTTACTTTTTATCCGCGTTCCCAAATAACGAACCCTTAAGTAACCGGTAATCCGGCATGTACGGAAGAAAAAATGCTCGATAAGCACGGGGAATGGGGATTGGAGTAAATATGCACTCCTTCCAACCCCCATTTTTCCTGTGACCATATCCCAATCGCGTTATTCTATTTTAGCAACACCATCTTGCCAGCCTCCAGGGAATCCCTGCTCCACTTGTAATAGAGGTTCTGTGTAATACCCTCTCTGCGAACAGCTCCGCAATGGTATCCTCGCCACGGAGACCTTCTAACACAATCCGGATTTTATCTTCGGCTGAGTACTTCCTGCGGGTCTTGCGACGTATATCTTTGATGCGTTTTTCAACATCTGGCTTCGGGCTCATTTGAGTCTCCTTCTGATCTTTAAAGATAACCAGAAGTCTCTCTTAAATAATCAACTCTTCTTACCCGAAATGTTCTGAAGGTTTACATTCCACTTAAAGAATTCTATTCCAGAATTATACCTATTCTCTTTCGCGAAACGGAATTCTCGTTACCATCAAAACGGACCTGCAAATCTATCAATTCAGGCAGTGCCTGAAGAATTTTCGCATTATCAACAGACACGATTTTCTGTCCGAAGGGATAGACCTGAATCCTAACCGAACTACCACCTTTTCCCTCCAGCAAGACCTCGTAATGCTTGCCTTCCAATCCGGAACTGATGACCCGAGTTCCCAACGGCTGATCGCCAGGTTGCGGGTATTCAACTACAGGGGCAATACCGATGCCGCCGGTATGCTCCAGGACAATTGTACCCTCCTTCTTCAGCCGGAAGGTGATCGGCTCTGCAAGAATCCCGCGCTTTCTTTTCCCTGAGACTGCGATCTCCTTGCCGTTAAGACTGGCACGGGTTATTTCCATTCCATCAGGTAACTCCGGCTTGAGATCAATATTGACCGGCGGACCATCCAACATCCTGAAACGGTAGCGCGTTTCCCCGGCGCCACGCTCATATTCCATCCTGATGTCCGAATCACCTACCTTAAGGTGATTGACTACAACCCTGTTCCAATGCACTGGGAAACGTGGCTGCAGGCAGGCAGAATTGTCCGGGGCATCAGGTTTCCAGCCTATCATTCCGGTAATAGCAGGATGCAGCCCCCCGGTTTCCGACCAGCACTGGTGAGGACAAACCCCGGAAGGATTGTATTGTTCACCGTGTAGTACTTCCTCTACATATCCCTGCGCCCAATGATTCGCAACCTGCAGGTTATTCATAATGTGGGCGAATCCCTGCAATGGACGGCCGTATTCGTATTCCGCCAGGGCCGTCCATCCCGTGAAGAGTGGCCAGACACTGCCCGTATGATATCCGCGGGGATTAAAGTGCTTTGACCTGGAACTGACGATCCGCACTCCCCAATTGGTTGTGAATTCGTTTCCGGCCAGTTCTTCCAGGTTGCCAATAGCCTTTTCGTCTTCCAGAAGATTAAAATAGGCAGGAATTGCAGGCATGATAGTACGCTCGGGGTTGAATGTGCCATCCGTATAGCGTCCAAAATTGTAAAACTGCCCTGAATTGCTCCAGAACTCTTCGCTCACGAACTGCTGCACCTTACCAGCATCCTGGGAGTAACGCTCACTGAGATCCTCCTTGCCAAGCTGCTTCGTCATATAGGCAGCATCTTTCAGGGTCTGCGCCCACAATGCTGTGAGGTAGATCGAATTATGGGATCCCCACAGCGCTCCGCCCTCAACCCAGCCATGGCCAACATTCGTGTTCTCAATCAGACCATCCCCATCGGTATCAGTGGAGCAGAGGAACTCCATGGCCTTTTCTAAATGGGGCCAGCTCTTCCGGATGAAGGCAATATCACCTGAAGCCCGAAGATAATGCGCTGCCAGAATCAGATATAGCGGTGTGGCGTCAGACGCATCATAATGAACAACTCCACTGGTGGAAAGTTCGTGAAAGATTTTACCGGAACTGTCCTGGAACTTCTGGAAGAAGTCCAGTTGTTTCCTGACCGATTCGAAGTCACCGTAATCATCCAGCGCAAAAGCTGACCAGGCAGCATCCCGGCCAAAATACCAGGCATAGCCGGGTCTGCCGCTAATTGAATGATTCCCGTTCCACCCCCTTGCGGTAGTGGCAAACCCGGCCACCAAAGCAGTGCCAAGGGGTGGTGTATGGGTAATGAAACGGTCAGTACCTACCAGGGCCCACTTCAGCAGTGCGTTAAGGGCCGTATCCGGTGTTTCCACCGTGAGTTTCGTATCAAGAAGATCTATGTAATGCTGGACAATTCCGGAATATTCTCCAGCCGGGTTTTGCAGAAGAGCGCAATAGGTCTTAAGCGTCTTTTTCCGGCCTTCGCCAGTTCCTGTAAAGGCGAAGTTCAACGAATGGTCGTTGTCCTGATCAAGCCGATAGACAGAAGCATAGTAAACCTGATTTAGATCAGTCGGGTCGCCCCGTATTTGCCCCCCCCTCAAACCAATATCACCATATTGCCCGGCCAAAGTTTGGGCAGGGTATACATCACCCCCAAACAGACAATAGAAATCGCGGCTTATATCGCTCACATGAAGAGCACCCAGTTTATTGTCATAGGCATAATAGACATTACCAAGCGCTTTTTCATCGTAAGGCCACATCCATCGCAAATCACAACGAAATCTTATCAGCAGATCAACCGGCCCTACGGTGTAGAGATTATAGTGTACCAATCCGCCGGCTTTATCTATTGAGGAATAGATAACTTCTTCCAGTTTGCCTACAGGAGTCCGGTAAGTCCTGGTCAGTGATTCGGGACGAATATTTACCGAAAGGGGACTGCTTCCCAGCCACAGGACGGAATCTCCGAGTACCAATCCCGCCTCGTAATCCCTGAGTACCCTGATGGGATGAATCCATACTTCATCAATGCCGGCAAGAGTGTTTCCCATTATGAGACACCTCCTGCCCGCGACATCAAAAAAACTGCCCTGGGGATTATCGTCTACTGCTGACATTCCGGAAATAATGCGGCCATCAAGCAAACGGTTACCACCCGTCGGCATTTCGCTGTTCTCTTTGATCGTGAATTCTTCCGGGCTGTTTTCCGACGGCTCCCAGTAAGTTGCCGCCTGGGCTGATCGTTTATTATTTATAAGATATGAAAATGAGTTCTCAATCAGTTTTTCCAGGCGATACCTGAAGAAATTTTCCTTTTCAAAGTTCACGAAAGATCCAACCGTCAACATTGCCCCGCCTGAATCCGAATTGTATTCAACCATCAGACGCCGATCGCTGTATACGAAGACGTAGGCTTTTTCAACACCTACTACCTTTCCTTCAACAGGCCAGTTACTTTCGAAGTATCCAATTTTCGGCAGGGTATATTCCCTGTCCCGGCCATGTGCATCCCATATGAAAGCGCCCCCAAACAGGCTCTTGAAAACCGGGTGCCCCCTGAAACTCTGTATCCCCTTTTTGTCAAAGAATTCGTAACTGTTTAATGTATCATGCCGTATTTCCGGCTTGGCAGACTCTATCCCCGCCTCGTGCGGTAACATTGCAGCGTAGTTGGTTAACAGTAGTCTGCGGCCATTCGCATAGGCTGTGCGCAGGAACTCCCTGACAGCTTGATTATCACTATACTTAGTGTACATGGTAGAATCGGAAATATGCAGCCATAATACGTCGAGATTGCGTTCGGCTCTTCCCCCCTCTCGAGGAACAATGACTACCTGAGGTCTTATCATCTCATGGTCTTCCATCCACTGGAAAGCCAGGCTATCTTCTTTTGTAAGCAGCCCTGTAACAGTAACATACCCCACTGAATACATCGACTGCTCAGGGGTGCATCCTGGTAAGCAATACCAACCGATGATGAGCCCTGCAAAGAGGAGCAGACCTCTTTTGTACAAGATTGCGCTTAGTTTTTCGGGTAATGGCAGTGCTAACATTTCCGTCGAGCTTTACCTACTGCTTTCTTTCATGATGACAGTGACGCCAAACTCATCATATCGAGCCTGAATCTCAGGGTTCAAAACTGAATTACTCCCCCCACAGATAAACATGCTGCGTCAACGTCAGATAGCCGGCCCCAGCCACTCCAGCATGGCGCCTGATGCTGCCATCTAACTGATAATACTTGCTCTAACCAAGGAGTAGTAGTAGCCCGAATCATACATGCTTTCACGCTACCCTCCTTCTTGCAATCGTTTGCAGGTCTTGCCTATTTTAATCAGCGATATGAAATTATACAATAAAAACATTTTTCGTTTAGGGTGTTATCTGGCAGGTGATACGAAAAGCAGGCTTGAAGCCATGCGTTCGTGCCACGTACAGCAACATATCATATGCCTATGCCGGCTGTCCTGCCGGCTGGTTGACTATGCTGTACGACACGTAGAAGCCCGTTCTATAATCTCGGTTTTGACGACAACAGTCTCAGGAGCATATTCTTCTTCGTTGCGCCGGGCGCGAATCTGCTCTATCAGGCACTCAATGGCCCGTTTGCCCATGTCTCCCGGGTACTGTTCCACAGTCGTCATGGAAGGAGTAATAATTTCCGTAGTCGGATTGTTCGAGAATCCCACTACTCCGATGTCGGTCCCAACTTCCAAGCCATGTGCTTTGATGCTTTCGTATGCACCTACAGCTACCGGGTCGTTAACTGTGAATATTGCATCGGGGGCCTCTTTCAATTCCAACAATGTATCCATATCCTCCATGCCATCACGCTCATGCATACCCCCGTACACTACCCAATCATCAATAACGGGCTGGTTAAAATCCTGCATGGCCTTCCTGTAGCCTTTTTCCCTTTCCTGTGTCAATGGCAAATCTTTGGGTCCAGCCAGATGCGCGATTCGCCGATACCCCCTGGCTATCAGGTGCTCAGTTGCCATGTAGGCTCCCTCAAGATTGTCATTGATAACCTTGGATGCGACGAGGTCCGCACTGACACGATCGAAGAGTACCAATATTCCTCCCCTTCTCTGATAGCTTTTCAAGTGGTCACTGGAAATCGTTTCCTGCGATATGGAGACTATCATTCCCGCCACCCTCTGCTGCTCTAACACGCTAACATTCATCACTTCGTTCCGGAGTTGTTCGGCAGATTGGCAAAGAATCATGGCATAACCATTTTCACGCGCCCGATTGTCAATGGCGCTGATCGCGCATGAAAAGAAATAGTGCCTTATCTCCGGGACAATTACCCCTATTGTTCGCGTATGCCTTTCTTTGAGACTCTTGGCGAGAATATTTGGCTGGTAGTCAAGTTCATTCGCAAGGGCTAATACCTTCTCTCTAGTCTTTGGACGAACATTGGGGTGGCCTCCCAGGGCCCTGGAGACGGTGGATGGGTGCAGGTTTAACCTCTCGGCAATGGTCTTTATTGTAACTGGCGCCACTACCTTGCAGGCCCCTGATCAGTACGCGTCGCTGTTGATATACTTATCACGTGATTTATTTATTTTATAACGCAGACCTTGTATATTGGCAACACTTCCTGCAAACGTTTAGCGCCTTCTCTCGAGAGTACTGCCACCTTCCATCGTTCACAAGTCAAGCTGTATCAGCGACACCCCAATTTTGCCATATCTTTCATATCTGGCTTTCACCCGAGTGTGCCAAACGGCGCTAGAAATTAACTGTCTTTTAACGGGTTGAAAACCGGTATATGGTTTGTTGTGTGTACCGTTCGTCCGGTCCTAGCACTACCGATGGGAAATTATCCTTATTCGGCGAATCAGGGTAGTGCTGGGCTTCCAGGCAGAAACCTGATCGGTAGTTGTATACCTTGCCGCCTTTGCCGACATTACTGCCATCCAGGAAGTTGCCTGAATAGAACTGCAACCCGGGCTCCGTGGTAAGCACTTCCATAACCCGCCCGGAAGTCGGCTCATACACCCGTGCTGCCAGGGCCAACCCTTCGCTTTTACTGGATAATACCCAATTGTGGTCATAGCCACCCGCAAAGCGCAACTGTTCATCATCAGCATCGACGCGGGCGCCAATGGCCGTATTTTCAGTAAAGTCAAATGGGGTGTTTTGGGTTGCCCGGATTTCTCCTGTGGGAATCAGCCCATCATCCACCGGCGTAATGTGATCGGCGGCAATCATCAATTCATGGTCAAGAATTGTTCCTTTGCCTGGTCCTGCCAGATTGAAATAGGAATGGTGTGTAAGATTGATTATTGTGCGTCTGTCCGTGGTGGCGAGATAATCAATAATCAACTCATTGTTATCAGTCAAAGTATAGGTTACCTCAACAGCCAGATTACCCGGATATCCCTCTTCACCGTCACGGCTATGGTATGTAAGCCGCAAAGCAGCGCCGTGCTCCACCTTCACTTCCTTGGCATCCCAGACAACCTTGTCGAAACCCTTCTCCCCTCCATGCAGGTGATTGGGACCGTTATTAGCTGCTAACTGATAAGCTATGCCGTCCAGAGTGAATTGCCCCCGGCCAATCCTATTCCCATATCGCCCGATTAAGGCGCCAAAATAGGGATTGTTTTCGATATATTCCTCCAGGGTCTCATAACCGAGTACAACATCATCAAGTTGGTTATTTCGGTCCGGCATAGTGAGCGCAACGATGATCCCCCCATAATTGGTGATCTTTGCCTGGGAGCCGCCGGCATTTGTCAGGGTATACAAATATACGGCAGATCCGTCTGTTGAGCCAAACTTCCGTTTAGCTACGCCCGAGTCAGCATTAGACGAACAGGACATGGAAACTAGAATTGCTGCCGCAACCATCAATACGATTAAGTAGCGAAGAGAGCAAGTCATAACTATTACCCCCCAAGATTGAATGAAATTGGTAATTCATGAAACAGGCCCCCCTTTTAAAAGATTTCTTTAGGCCTGATATTGTTTGCCTGCGTAAATGACTTGCTAATTTACGTTCACTTATCGTATTTTAGCAATCGATTGCAAACGGTGTAGCTTTATTGTCAGATTAATCGCATGTGAATGTTATTGTCTTGGATATATCGGTTTTTCCCTCATTTTGGCTCCTTAGATATCAGCTAACGGTTGAATCCAGACAGAACAAGAGATCACTTAATTAACGGCTGATTCCTGCTGAAATACTCACGCTAGAGGCGAATATGGAAACACAAATGTTTTTCAAGATTTCCTTTGTGGACTGGAGCATAATTGCCCTGTACTTTGTTGCCGTCATCGGTATTGGGGTTTATCTCAAGCGCTTTGCCGGTACTGGTGAAGATTTTTTCCTGGCTGGACGCCGTAACAGCGCCTGGGTAGCCGGGCTGGCCTTTTTGAGTGCCAACATGGGGGCCCTGGAACTCATGGGAATGACCGGCAACACCTTTGAGTATGGCCTTTATGTGGCCCATTTTTACTGGATTGGCGCCGTTCCTGCCATGCTGTTCCTGGCTATTTATATGATGCCTTTCTATTACAGCAGTCGGATACACTCCATCCCTGGATATCTGAAACTGCGTTTCGATGAAAAGACCAGGGTCCTTAATGCCATCGCCTTTGCCGTGATGACCCTTTTGGTATCCGGCATCAATCTCTATGCCATGGCTCTGGTTCTCAGGACTTTCCTAGGTTGGAACTGGGATTTGTGTATGTGGACGTCGGCCGGGACAGTCGCCATTTACGTCACCCTTGGTGGGCTCATGTCGGCCATCTTTACGGAAATCATTCAGTTCTTCCTCATCTGGTTTGGCCTGCTGCTCATCCCCATCCTGGGGTTGGTCGAAATCGGTGGCTGGGATGCCATTGCTGCCCGTATACCTGAGTCCATGGGCGCCCTCTGGTCCACTTCAGGTGACCCTGCCGCCAACAGCATGAAGATCACTTGGGCGGGAATCGTGCTGGGACTTGGTTTTGTGTTGTCCTTCGGTTACTGGACAACCGACTTCCTTGTGGTACAACGCGCCTTCTCATCGAAGGACCTGCGTTCTGCACGGATGACACCTATCATCGCTTCTTTCTTCAAGATGGTCCTCCCCTTTATTGTCATTCTGGCCGGATTGGTGGCCTGGATATTGGCCCAGGATCCCCAGAGCGGCTTTGCCCTGCTCCAGGAAGACGGCCAGATACGGTACGATTCGGCCCTTCCCCTGCTGATTGCCCGGTATTATCCACCGGGCCTTATCGGTCTGGGCGTAACGGCCCTGCTGGCAGGATTCATGGCAGGGCAGGCCGGCAATATCAGTGCCTTCAACACAGTCTGGACTTATGACATTTATAAATCAGTAATCAAACGCGATGCCACCGACGGCCACTACGTCTGGATGGGACGGGTCGCCACTATCGTGGGTATCTTTCTCAGTGTGATCACCGCCTACTGGGCAAAGTCATTTCCCAGCATCATGGACTATATGCAGGCTATCTTTTCCTGGGTGAACGCGCCTCTTTTTGCCACCATGCTACTCGGTATGTTCGTGGTATGGATCACCCCAAACGGTGCATTCTGGGGACTGGTTCTGGGGATGGGGTCCTCTTTCGGGATGTTCCTGGCGGTAAAATACGGCTGGATGTCCGCCGAGTTCATATCCGGGTCTGACGTAACCAGCCCCATGGCAACCAATTTCTGGCGGGCATGGTGGGCCTGGGTCATTACATTCGTGGCCACAATCCTCATCAGTCGATTCACAATACCACGACCGAAGGAAGAACTCACCGGTCTGGTAAAGGGATTGACTGATATTCCTGTAGAACACGGCCTGCCCTTCTACAAACGGCCCGGCCCCATGGCTGTGGTCGCTCTGGTCATAGCGGTTCTGTTGAATATCCTTTTCTGGTAATAGCAACCAGTGAATTAATTAAAAGGAGACTTATCGTGTTAGAAAAGAACATGCTTTCAATCTGGTTTTTCGTAGGGCTCATCCTATTCGCGATGGGTATACTCATCACGGCTACCGGGGTGGGTTATCTTTTTAACCCACAAGAGCAGACTGTTCTGGCCCATCTGAATCCCAATCTCTGGTGGGGCGGTTTTATGACCCTGGCGGGTGCAGTGTTTCTTGTTCTATCTTATATCGACTACAAGCAAACTCCAGGTAATTAAGGCCCTGCGAAATCATGCAGAAAGAAAATATTCTATCAGTATTTCAATCCCGTTTCAAAAGTGAACCACGCATCTTCCGTGCCCCTGGCCGGGTTAATATCATCGGCGAGCATACCGACAACTACGACGGCTTTGTTTTTCCCATGGCCATACATCTGGCCACTTACGTCGCTATTACACCCCGCGATGACCGGCAACTGGTTATCTGGTCCGAAGCAGTCGGCGAAGAGGCCAGCTGCTCTCTTGGGAACTTGAGTCCCAGCGGTAAGTGGAGTGACTACATGACCGGTGTAGCTGCAATGTTGGGATCGGACGGAATCCCGCTGCCGGGCGCCAACATTGCTGTAACCAGCGATATTCCCTTAGGTGGCGGCATGAGCTCTTCGGCTGCCCTTGAGGTCGCAACGGCGCTTGCGCTGCTAAGCCTTACAGATAGTAAGCTGAACGGCCAAGATCTGGCCAAACTATGCCGTAAGGTCGAGAACGAATTCGTCGGCATGAACTGCGGTATCATGGATCAGTTCACCGCAGTACATGGCCAGGCAGGGAAAGCACTGTTGCTGGATTGCCGCACCCTGGAATACCAACCGGTGGCTCTACCCAGTGATAAAGTATCCATGGTCGTCTGCAATACAATGGTCAAACATGAATTGGGCGCCTCCGAATACAATTCGCGCAGGGAAGAAACCATTGAAGGAACCCGTCAACTGCAACAACACTTCCCAGAGATCAAGGCGCTACGTGATGTGACTATGGATATGTTGTCGTCAGTGGTTGATAAACTTCCAGAGACTATTTATTCCCGTTGTCGACACGTCATCAGCGAAAACGAGCGGGTACTGGCCTTCATCACTGCCCTTAAGAAAACTGATCTATCCACCTTAGGCGATCTGATTAACGCCTCACATACCAGTCTCAAGAACGACTATCAGGTCAGTTGCAGTGAATTGGACAAGATGGTCAGTATCGCCAGGGAACTTCCCGGTGTATGGGGGGCACGCATGATGGGCGGCGGTTTCGGTGGTTGTACTATAAATATGGTGGACAGGGATCAGGTTGACTCCTTCCGCGAGGCGGTATCACGAGAATACCAGAAAGCCACTGGAAAAAAGCCTGACATCTATCCTACCGACCCAATGGATGGCGCCTCAGAAATAGCCTGAGCAGAAATCCAACATTGTGAAGCCTGTTCAATGAACACCTTGAATCTATCAGAATACCCGCATCGTCGTCATAATCCGTTGACGGGAGAATGGATACTTGTATCTCCTCAACGGCTGAAACGTCCTTGGCAGGGTCAGGTCGAGCACCTGGCCGCCATCCAACGCCCCAGCTACGATCCGGAGTGCTACCTCTGCCCCGGCAACTTGCGGGCAAGTGATCAACGCAATCCCAACTATGCCAAAACATTCGTCTTTGATAATGATTTCGGCGCCCTGCTTCCTGATGCCCCAACAGAAAATATCAACCCCAATGGTGTGCTTATCGCTCATTCGGAGCCCGGGATCTGCCGGGTTATCTGTTTTTCTCCCCATCACGACCTGACCCTGGCCCAAATGCCAGTTCCGGACATCCGATGTATTGTCGACACCTGGTGCGATGAAACGATCCGGTTGGGAGAACGGGAAAACATCAATCATGTCCAGATCTTTGAGAACAAGGGGAGTATGATGGGCTGCAGCAATCCCCACCCCCACGGACAAATATGGGCCCAGTATTCCGTGCCTACGGAAATCGTCAAGGAATCGGAGAACCAGTCTGCCCATCTGGCTAAAGCCGGCAACTGCCTGCTATGTGATGTTCTCAAGGTGGAAATTGAGCAACAGATACGCATTATTGATAGTAATGACTACTTCGTGGCCCTGGTACCCTACTGGGCGGCCTGGCCTTTTGAAGTGATGATACTCCCACGTCATCATCACTCCGGCCTTATTAGCCTGAAACCTGAAGAACGACAGGCCTTTGCAGCCATTCTCAAGGCGGTTACAGTTCGCTATGACGGCCTTTTTGATGTCTCCTTCCCCTATACCAGTGGTATCCACCAGGCCCCCACTGATGGAAAAGACCATTCTGAATGGCATCTGCATGTGCACTTTTATCCACCGCTGCTCAGGTCGGCCACGGTACGAAAATTCATGGTCGGTTACGAAATGCTCGCGGAAGCCCAACGAGATCTCACTGCCGAACAAAGCGCCGATATCCTTAGAGGGGTGATATTACCCCATACTTGACCAATCCTGACCAATTCAGGACTTGCCAAGAAACAGCGACAACAAACAGAAAAGCCCCTACTCTCATCGAGAAAAGGGGCTTTTTGAGGGGTGGCTTGGGACCCCGCCTTTGGCGGGACAGGCTCCATTCATTTCGCTTCGCTCGCAGGTCTCCGCTCTCCCGATACTTCGGTCCGCGCCTGCTGAACCCGGTCGGTTTTACCGAACATAAGGTGGATCAGGCCTGGATCATTAACCGGGGTAAGGGGATCGAGGAAAAACGCATTGATGATGCCCTGGCCTTTGTGAAAGGTAAGATAGTTACTTTTCACTACGGCGAAGAAGACGCAGAAGACTTCGATGAAAACGCCACCCGGGAGCAGTTGCGCGATTACCTGGCTGTTCTGGATATGGTGACCGAGTTCAAAGCCGATTGTCTGGGCTGGCAGTACCAGCTCGGGTTGGTCCCGTTGCGTCCTCCTTCAGATTTTGCCGAAGGGTTATTCCGCCCGTTACCGTGAGGCTAAACGTGCTGTATTCCATCGCATGTACGACGACCAGATTGCCTATCGAAGCCAATTGGAGTTCTGATTGCAGGATCCGGTGGAATGGTTATGTCCCGGGCCGAGTTGGAAAGACAGCGGGACTTTCTCAAGGGGGAATAGCTCTCTCTTGATCATGTACCCGTAGTTTTTCTTGACATTTAAAACACTTCCCTATAACTTCGCTTATAATGCAATCGTTTGCAGAAAGCCCTTTGAGCAAATAAAAGTGTGCCAAGTAGCACTATTTAATCGCCAATAATCAAACGCATAGCTCAGGAGGAGTAATCCTATGAAATCGATGATAACAGTGAAGTTTCCTGCCTACGTCGCTGTACTCGCGATGTTAAGCGTGGGCACTGTAACCGCCCAGGTCGGCGGTCCCTATACTACCGATGCCAACACCATGTTGCTGCTGCATTTCGATGGTGACTTGTCGAATGCGTCAGATTCCTCAGCCGATGGGGAATATCATGGTCGTGCGCTGAACTTCTTCTATCTAGACAATCCATTCGATGTCGCTTTAGGGAAAGCCCTGCGGATCGACAATGGGTCCAAACTCGATACGGCCTATATTACCGTGCCGGATACGTCCCACCTGGATCTGACCGGTGACTGGACGATCGAAGGCTGGATGGCCATCTTTACCTTCGGTGAGGGATCGGGCGACTGGCGCTGGGTGCCCCGGCTGGTCATCAAGACGGGTGACGAGGTCTTCTGGCGGCCGAATTACTTCGTGGAATTGTGGGGAGATAACCGGCTCTTCAGCTGCGGCTATCAAGCCAACTCACAGGATGCCTGGCCGCAAGCGAACACACCAAATAATGTGTTTGTGCCAGGAGAATGGGTTCATCTGGCTTTTATCCGTGACACAACCAGGCATATCCTGCTGACCCTCGTTCATAATGACGCCCAAGAACTGATCAACTTCAGTGTGGCGGATTATCTGGACTTCGGTGCTGCAGACCCCACTCCGATTACAACCGACCAACCGGTCTACATCGGCTATGCCGGTGGGGGCTACGATTCGTTCCTGGATGGCTTCGTGGATGAAATCCGGATCAGTAATGTTGTCCGTGAGTTTCCCATTCCACCGATTGTCGCCGGTGTCACGGCTCTGCCTAATCAGGACGCTTCGGTCGCTGGGTATGCAATCGGCGCGGACATCTATACGCTCTTTGCTTCGACCAGTATCGCCAGCGCTAAGCTGTATTACAGCGTCGATGATACCGCCACCTGGTCGTCTGTAGACATGACCACCGTGTCCGGTGACTCCATGTCGGCGACGATTCCGCAGCAGCCAACCGGTACCATAATAGCCTATTATATAGAAGCTATTGATGATCAAGGCAAAAAGTACGCTTATCCACAGGACGCCGGATACGAACCTGCGGCATTCCTGCAATTCGGGATTTACACGCCCGCAACCCAAACCCTTGACCTGGCCTTTGATGAGGGTACCGGCACCCCCGCGGATGCTTCAACCTATGGTCATACCGTAACGGAGGTGGGGGCTCCGGCCTATACTACTGACGCCATAGTGGGAGATAATGCCATCTACCTTGAGGGTGATTCGAGCTATCTGGAAGTCGATTCCCCGTTCCTGACGTCGGATACGTTCGCCGTTGATTTCTGGTTCAAGATGGATACGATTAAGACCTATTGCCGCATCCTGAACCGGCCGGGTAGTCCATCAAGCTGGTCTACCAACTGCTACCAGGTCCGCACCAACAACGCTCAGCAGTTGCAGGCTATTTCCGATGGCGGCGCATTCTCCTTCACAACCAACGGCACCATCGAGCCGGACAAGTGGTACCGCGTGATCTACGAGGTGCGGGAAGCAGCGGCCAGTGATACGATGTTGTATTACGGCATCTTCCAGCTCAGTGACGCAGACGGCGTCCTGTTCCAGGATTACGCCGGGTCCAAAAAGGCCGTGCTGGCGTCGATGTCGCCCTTGCGGATCGGCAAGGCTGGCACAGCCACCGGTCCCGATGCTTACCCGCCGTTTTTCAAGGGTAGTTTTGATGAGGTAAAGATCTATAACTACCCTGCGGTAGGTCTCGATACCACCAAGGTGGCAATGGAGTTAAGCACCAGTCCGGTAGAAGGGCCGGTCCCGACCGAATATGCTCTTAAGCAGAACTACCCAAACCCCTTCAACCCAGTCACCAATATCACGTATGCCCTGCCGCAGAGTGAGCGGGTCGTACTCTCTATCTACAATCTGTTGGGTCGTAGGGTGGTGGACCTGGTGAACGAGGTTCAGCCTGCCGGTGCCTATACCGTACAGTGGGATGCTAAAGATAGATCGGGCCGCTCCTTAGCGACAGGTATCTATTTCTATCACCTAACAGCCGGCAACTTCGTCATGATAAAGAAGATGGTACTTATAAAGTAGTAGTACTGTCTGTGTCGCTCGTTGTGTTATAGGAACGGACGCGCTTTACAACATACAAGACTCGAAGGGGCATTGAGGGAACTACTCATGCCCCTTTGGGTTATCCCAGGGGATGGAATGAATAACAATGGCTATTGCTGCTCTCTACTATGGCAGTACAATGACAAGACAAGCCTGTCCGTTGCTTGCAATTCTATTTTCAATCTGAATCTGGCCTCATGTGAGTCGAAAAAGGTCGGATTTTAACGCTCAGTGTTACAAGGGGGGCCTGAGGTAGAATGCTGAGAAAATTTTCAATCACCATTACTGCCTTACTGCCAGCATTATGGAGCAGTTTGGTTTTTGTGGGTTGCACCGGTCCAGTGGAGAGTTCTCTGGATCCCGGCATCCTGCGAGTGATCCTGCAATCGGATCCCGCCGACACTTCCATTGTGGTCGTGAGTGATACCCTCACTGTCTTACCGTGGAATTCTTTTGATGTGACGGTCTTTCAGGGCAAGGTGTACAGCGATAGTAACTACGCCCTGTTGTTTAAGGATATAACCGCCTACCGTCCTGAGGACCTTACCTATAATGTATTGAAGATGGGTGCCATCATAGATACGGCGACGTTTGTAGGCAATGGTCTGAACGATGCTACGAGTGGCGGCGAATACTATGGGGAAAGTAACGTCTATAAACTGGAAATCGTTACTAGTGGGACGCCCGACACCATTAATGTATACGTGGATGATTTCTTACTGATCACTGGGACTCCCATAACCGACACACCTCTAGAACTCATTTTTGGCGCGACGATTACCTGGGAAGCAACCACCGGGCACACAGTTGGCGATTATTGGACCTTTAAAGCCAGAACCACGGGCGAATATCTACAGTACGTCATTTATGAATCATACGTACCCCCCATTGAATATGATCAATTACAGCTTGGCATTACTCCGATTTCATTATCTATCGGAGGAATAGGTGTCCAGGTTAAGATTCCTGAAGGAAAAAGTCCCATGTTGAACTTATATCAGGATATTATTGTGTTTGAAAACAAGGTAACTGAAGTCAATCTAATGATAAGTCCCTTAAAATCTGTGCATAGATTTCGCGATACCTACCATTTCGTCCCCCAAATTGAGGTGAACGTAATTAATTACTGATTATTATCATGAGTAAGCTTAGCAAAGTTTTTATCCTGTCAACGGCGTTACTGGTGATCGTCTATATCAGCTCCTGCCAGCGCCCCACCCTCCCACCGGGAGAAAATATTGAGCCTAATACCACCCTGGCAAACATTCCCGTGGAAGATGATACGCTTTTTGCACTGGCAACTTTACACTGGGACGGTGAAGACGATGACGGCTTCATTACCGGTTATGAATACCGCTATACGACCCATCATATATCTGCGGGTGATTCCGTGGTACAGGCCTGGGAAGAAACTGAAGCAACCAGTCTGACGATTGCGTTTGAGTCCAGCGACAGTCTGAATTATCAGGTCTTTGAAGTCCGGGCTGTTGACGATATGGAAGGTATTGACCCGACACCCGCGACCAGAACTTTCTATACTCGGCAGACTATTCTCCCCGTAACAAAGATATTGTCTCCCGTCCCGGAGCAGAAATTATTTGTCACCGATGACATCACTGACTGGTGGATGGGTGTCCACCTGATCATGACCGCCAGTGATGCGGATGGCGAGGTGGTGGAATATGCCTGGGCTGTGGACGACGGTGACTGGAACTGGACCCTAGATACCGCCCTTTATATCACGCCGGATTATTTCAGTCCGTTGGAAGGGGAACATACCCTGCGCGTCATCTCCCGGGACAACACCAACCTTATTGACGATACAGGCGACCAGGTGACGATTAACCTGATTACGCCGACCTTCGATAAGGGGATTTTAATCATAGATGAAACCATCGAGTCAAAGTTCCCGGTGGGGCTGAATTTCAGCGACGCGCAGGTGGATACTTTCTACACCCAACTTTTTGAACCTGATACCTCCTGGGATTTTCAAAAGTCGGGAATGCCGCCAAAACAACTCCTGGGACAGTACAGTCTCGTTATCTGGCATGCCGACGATTTGCCCAGCTTCAGTTCTGTGGAGGATAACCATCAGCTCTCCAGACATATTCATGATATTATGGACTATCTGAATGTCGGGGGAGATTTTATCATGAGCGGATGGAGAATATTAAAAT
>DAOWIJ010000102.1 GCA_030640955.1 Fidelibacterota bacterium | reverse complement strand
CTTGGATGAACACCAGGTTTCCATCAAGCTCTACCTGGTATTCATCAAGAGGTGTGGGTGGTGGGCCAGACACCACTTGTCCACTGCGGTCGAATACACCTTTATGGCAGGGATAGTAGAATCGGTTTTTGCTCTCCTCCCAGCGCACCATACAGCCAAGGTGAGTACAGACCCCGGAAAGGACCTTGAATCCTCCTTCCAGGTGAATGACGAATACTGGCTTCTCGTGGATCATGATCTCCCTGGCTTTGCCGACGGGGATCTCGCTAACCTTACCCACAAGGTATTTGTGGTAGGCTGCTTCTGATCTGCGCGGCATGAAGAAAATCGTGAGATTTCTGGCAAAGCCTATTATGGCCAGGATCAGTGCACCAAGTACACCGAACTTAATGAGAAATTCGCGTCGACTTTGCTGAGGTACAGTTTCCATATCCATCAGGATCCTCCAATACTGATCAGAACCTTTCAGCTTCATTTTTTATCATATGCAATACTCAGGGCCTTACCATTCCTGGCACAAACCTGGACACAATCAAAACAGTTGTAGCAATATGGGTAAATATCGTCCTTGCGGGGATTCAATTGCAGTGGACACTCCACATTACAGGGGTGATTTTTCCTCTGGTCACAGTGCTTACAGCGGGTTGCTTCAGCAGTGATCCGGAACGATTTACCACGATGGAAAAAAGCCAGAGCCGCGCCCACGGGACACACGAATTTACACCACTGTCGTTTGAAAACCAGAGTGTCCAATCCCAGAATCATCAGGACCTCGATCCCATAAGTCCCGAAGGTGATCAGGTCGGTTATTTGTCCGCTGATCTGCAACGCCATGAAGCGGATACTGGAAAATCATGAGAACGCAGTTCATATCGCCACGAATATGGATGATGCACGGACGATACTGACTGAGAAGGAGATCGATCTGGTCATTCTGGATTATGAGCTCGGGGAAACTGATGGCATCACGGTACTCAAAGAGCTGAAGAGTGAATATCCACATGTCTTGGTCATCATGCTGACTGCCTATGCCACTATTCATCTCGCCGTGGAAGCCATGAAGTTGGGCGCCTTCGATTTTATCCAGAAGGAAGAATCCACTGATATCACCCGTTATGCCGTCCAGCGTGGTCTGGATCATTTGCGTTTGCGCAAGGAGGTAGAAGACCTGCGGATCAAGTGTAAGGAGGAGAACTCGTTGCCCGATATCATTTCAGTATCTTCCGAGATGCAGGATGTCCTGCAGTTGGCGAAGGAATTCGGTCCCACTGATACCACCATCCTCATCGGTGGTGAAACAGGTACTGGCAAGAATCTGCTGGCCAAGTATATCCATTTCAACAGCCTGCGTTTCAATGATATCCTGGTGACGCTCAACTGCGCAGCCATTCCCGGCGAACTGATCGAAAGTGAGCTGTTCGGATATGAACGAGGTTCTTTCACTGGCGCCCGCAAAGAGGGTAAGCGTGGCCTTATTGAACAGGCCAATAAAAGTACATTGGTGCTGGATGAGGTCAGTGAATTGAACTTTGACTTGCAGACAAAACTGCTGCACGTGCTGGAAAACAGGGAGTTCTACCGGATCGGTGGTATAAAACCCGTCAAAATCGATGTGCGTTTCATAGCCTGCAGCAATGCCAATCTTCCCGAGATGATCAAGGCAGGCAGGTTCCGTTCGGACCTGTACTATCGTCTGAATGTGGCCAATATCCAGATCCCCGGTTTACGTGATCGCAGAATGGATATTCTTCCCTTAACCAAGTATTTCGTAGATAAATACAACCAGACCTTCAAGAAGACCATCTCAAGAATTGACAAGGAAGTGGAGACCTTTATGCTGAGTTCCCGCTGGCATGGGAATATCCGGGAGTTGCGGAATTATGTTGAGCGAGGGATCCTGCTGGCAAAGAATGATCGACTCGAGTTGAAGAACATGCTGAGCAACAACCAATTGGATCAATTGGATGTGAATGAGGAAGTTGAGCCCACCTTCGTGATCAAGCTGAATCCTAAACCAGATCTCAACCTCCTGCACGAAGTCCAGAATAAGCTCGTGGGGCAAGCTCTGGAGATAACGGAGCAAAATCGTTCCAGTGCAGCCAGAATGCTGGGAGTTCCCCGCACGTCCCTCAATCATTATATCAAACGGGCACAGTCGGGCTACAGCTCAACTCAACAGGCGGGTGATTAAGCGGGGACCGTCGCGCACTTGTTTATATCGCCGTATTTGGCACGCTGTAGGGCGAACCCCCAACCAACGGAGTATGTCCCGCCGATGGCGGGGTTCCATTCAGCCTCAAGCCCCCAGCCCCCAGTCGCGGTGGCAGTTGCAGTAGCAGTTGCAGTGGCAGCTTGCCCCGAAGAAAGCGCCGATGGCGGGATCCCATTCAGCCTCAAGCCCCCAGCCTCTAGACCCTTCTTACTTCAGCAGCACCACCTTGATGAACTACATCAGTTTTCATCGAACGCCGGGTGAAACTTAACCATACCCGTCCGACCTGCCAGGGCCCCAGCATTTAATTCCAGAAGCATAAACGCATTTTCGGGTACCTCGTACTCACACTCGATTCCCAACGGTCCAGCTGGAATAAATCCGAACCGCGGATAATATTTCGGATGCCCTACTACAACCACTATCTCATGGCCTAAACTCAGGCAGTCTTTCAATCCAGTCTCGACCAACTGTGAGCCGATTCCTTTATTCTGGTATTCCGGAAGTACCGCCATAGGCCCTAGCCCCAAGGCAATGAATGAGCCTGGTTTAGATTCAATAGTCACCGGACTGAAGGTT
The DNA here is from genome assembly GCA_030640955.1 of Fidelibacterota bacterium. Classification (GTDB taxonomy): domain Bacteria; phylum Fidelibacterota; class Marinisomatia; order SCGC-AAA003-L08; family TS1B11; genus DAOWIJ01. The sequence goes on along the minus strand of DAOWIJ010000102.1, from coordinate 18,155 downwards.
ATATGTCCAACAATTTGATTGTTGGACAAGGCAACCAGGGACATTGTCAATGCTCCGGCTACGCGCAGGGCGTCTACTATGTCGCCTTCACTGGATTGTTCGAACGCCTGTAGATTAATCTCGTGAATTGCCTTTAAGTCGGCTTGTGTTTCATGTCGTATGACTATCATAGACCGAGACCTTTCAAAAGTTAACGGTGGAACTTAATAGGCTTGGATGGGGATTACTTCAGCAGCATTGTTTTCCCGAAGCCTGCCGGAGCGGATACCAGTATCAGTTTGTGAGTGATCACCTCATTTAAGCATTTCATCAACCGCGCTCTTGAACCAAGAATGACTTGAAGTACCTGTAAACTATATCGGCTTCATAAGCTGTCAAGAAAGGAAAGCCGTGCAACGGCTTGTCACCTTCACGGACATTTGCTAACCAACCATCCCACCGCTTGGCCGCTTTCTTGATTTCTCCGTCAGGGTAATAAGTTTTATCTTGATCGAGACAAGTACACTATTTAAATTCTTAATGAAAATAAGTCTCAGTAGCAAATATCTCAACTGCTTTTCATATACCGGAGGAGAGAATGATGAAATCGCTCAAACTGGGAACGATAGTACTTCTTTTTCTCACTAACGCCATGTTTGCATCCAGTGGTGTTGGAAGCCCGCGAAGTTATATTACTGGCAGCGTGGTTGACGAGGAGACCAACGAACCGCTTATTGGAGTCAACGTTGTGCTCGAGGGAACGAGTCGTGGAGATGCCACGGGAAATGATGGAAGGTTTGAAATCAATAATATTTCCCCGGGCATATATAAGTTGATCTCCGCGATGATCGGCTATGAGACACTGGTCAAAGAGGTTGACGTTATAGTCGGCGAAACCATCTCGATTGACTTCACGCTAAAACAAAGCCCACTTGAATTGAGAAGCATCGTATTTACCGGCACGAGAACCCCGAGATATGTTAAGGATATACCGATCCGCACGGAGGTGATTACCAGCAGGGCAATCGAGCAGAAATCCGCATCCAACCTGTACGAAGCACTCGCCGGCACGCCCGGCATAAGGGTGGAACAACAGTGTCAGTTCTGCAATTTCAGCGCCCTGCGCATGCAGGGGCTGGGCGCCGACCACACCCAGATCCTGCTCGATGGCCAGCCGCTCTATTCGGGTCTGGCTTCCGTGTATGGACTCCAGCAGATAAGCACTGCCGACATCAGCCAGATCGAAGTGGTCAAGGGAGCCGGGTCCGCCCTCTACGGCAGTAACGCGGTTGCCGGGGCAATTAATATCGTTACCAAGAAACCGGCAAGAACAAGGGCCACGGCTGGTATCGAATTGGGAGAGTATAACACTAACAAATACGAGGTTACGGCTGCGACGAGAAAAGGCAATGTTGGTATATTCCTGTTCTCCCAGCAAAACAAGGCTGGTGAAATCGATTACACGCGTGCAGGAAAGGGCGAAGACGACGTCAAGCATCCCGATGGCGTCTCCGACAGGGTCAGAACCAATGCCACGAATATCGGTTTCAACCTCTATATAGATGACGTGACCAGGATGGACGGGCTGACGGTCCGGGGACGGGTGCTCAATGAGCATCGGCAAGGTGGAATATTGACCGACGGCTACTATGAAAACCCGTTCACGGACGGTACCGAGCGGATTATCACCGACCGGTTCAGCGGCGGAATCGGCTATCATAAATCGTTCATGAGGGCCGGTGAGATCCATTTTGACGTTTCCTATACCAATCACAAACGAAACGCCACCAATGACACCTTCCTGGGAGACTATATGGCTACCCACGAAGATTCGCTTCCGTCAGTTCTTGACATGCGGCCGTATATTGCTGAGGAAGATCTTTATGTGGCGACCTTCAGCTATGTCCATCGTCTGGGCGCAGATCATCGACTCCTGGCCGGCGTTCAATATTCCCACAATATGCTTAACGAGTCCGGAAAATACGTTGTTGTGGATGATGCCGATCCTCTGTATGGCGAGTCATATACTTCCTACAGCGAAAAGGAGGCGGATGATTTCGGCGTCTTCGTACAGGACGAGTACACCATCACCAGGGATCTCGAACTGGCTGGTGGGGTGAGATTCGACACTCACCGTTCCAGGGATGAATTCCGGGGCTCCGGAAACGTCAATCCGGTTGGGCTGGAAGCGGTTGAATACGATGAATCCGCCGTGAATCCCCGCTTTGCAATCAAGTACAGCGCTACCGAAGCGTTGACGTTGCGTGGTAGTTTCGGTACCGGCTTCCGTGTGCCGTACGGATTCTCGGAAGAACTGCACCTGTGCAGCGGCTCACCCCGAGTATGGAAACCCGCCAACCTTAAACCGGAGAAGTCGATGAGTTACGGCGTTACGGCTGACTACTCCACCTTCAACCTGGGTCTGAGTCTCAATCTATATCGAACTGATCTGCAGAATAAAATCGATTTTGCCGAAGCAATTAACCAACCTGGTTACGACTATCAGTGGGAAAACATTGATGATGCCTTCGTGATGGGAGCGGAAATCGGCGCCCAGTATGCAATCACCGGAGATCTGGTGATTGCGGCGGATTTCGCCTTCAACGTAGGTGAATACAAAAATGAACGCAACGATTGGGCCGGCACACCGTACTATGCAGACAGCAAGAAGATCTCGCGGTATCCTTCAACTGCCGGCGGAGTCAAAATCGAATTCAGTCCACGCGATTGGTTGTTTGTGTTCAACGGCGGTTACACTGGAATAATGTACATCGACTATTTCATGAATAATGAAGATCCGACCCTTATTCATGCAACCGACCCATATGTGATCCTTAACTGCCAAATTTCGAGAACTCTCTTCGATAACTACAAGGTTTATGCGGGGGCACACAACCTGGGTGACTGTGTCCAGAACTTGAAATACGATGATGATGCGGCCTTCATGTTCGCCCCGGTCTACGGCCGGATCATATATGGGGGCGTAGAGGTCACGTTGCAATGACCGGGACGTGGTGGCGCCAACCTATAAGCCGTACGACGACTGTGGGTGTGAATGTACGTCGTTAAAGCAATGTGAGCTGTTTGAGTCTAAGACTAAGAGACACATATTGGCGTATAGATCAGCCCGGGAAAGCCACCTGGATTTTAAACCGGGTGGCTTTTTCTTAGCTGATCGCGGGACTATTACCGGTTGGCAGGTATTATGTGGTCAGAAAGGGATTTCACGAGCGTACAGGGCCGGTGTACGGGATTGCTTGCTGACGAGCACGTTTTCCACTGGCAGACAATACAGGATTAGACTAGATTTCTGATGGCTTCCAACGTAATATTATATTGCGGTGGTCTTCTATTCCAGTACCCGGCCGCCTCCAGGGAAAACCCTTTGTTTTGTTGCCAGCGTACCTGTGGTTTTTCCAGGCGATGAAGGCTTGAACAGTGATCCTATGAGAGGAGTCTCCGTACCGATGAACACCAGGCGTTTTCTTTTCATTGCTACCTTTACACTGGCTGTCTCACTATTGGCTCAGTCTGTCGACACAAAACCAGTCCGCACATTCAAGGGGCATATTTCTGGAGTCAAGTCCGTCTCCTTTTCCCCCGATGGCCGCTATCTGGCTACCGGATCTCAGGATAAAACGGCGAAGTTATGGGAGGTCGCTACCGGTCGGGAGGTCCGCACCTTCAAGGGGCATAAGGAATGGCTCAACTCCGTGGCTTTTTCCCCCGATGGTTCGTTTTTAGCCACCGGATCCAACGATAAAAAAACGAAGTTGTGGGAGGTCGCCACCGGCCGGGAGATCCGCACTTTCCAGGGATACACAAATGAGATCAAGTCCGTATCCTTTTCCGCAGATGGCCGCTACCTGGCTACCGGATCAAGTGGTAAAACAGCTAAGTTATGGGAGGTCACCACCGGAAAGGGAATCCGAACCTTTCAGGGGCATGATCGTGTTGTCAGGTCTGTGGCCTTTCCCGCAGATGGCCGCTACCTGGCAACCGGATCCGATGATAAAACGGCCAAGTTGTGGGAAGTCTCCACCGGCAAGGAAATCCGAACCTTCAAGGGGCATGATCGTACTGTCGGATCCGTGTCCTTTTGCCCCGATGGCTCGCTCCTGGCAACCGTATCTGATGATAAAACGGCGAAGTTATGGGAGGTCGCCACCGGTCGGGAGGTCCGCACCTTCCAGGGGCATAATGGATCAGTCTGGTCCGGGGCCATTTCCCCCGATGGCCGCTACCTGGCAACCGGATCCTATGATAAAACAGCGAAGTTGTGGGAGGTCTCAACCGGCGGGAAGGTCCGCACCTTCGTGGGGCATGATAAATGGATCAACTCCGTGACCTTTTCCCCCGATGGTTCGCTTTTGGCAACCGGATCTGATGATAACACGGTGAAATTGTGGGCTATCCCGAAGTGATCCTGAATGGACTCTACAACCGCGGAGTGAGCCCGAAGTGTACCGTTAAATAACAGCAGCTTACGATGCCAACGTGACTGTTTCGTGACCGCACTGCATTAAAAAGAGAAAAGCCTCTCGAATCTTGTGATCTGTGGGGCATTTAGATTAGTCATTACTGACCTGCCCCTATTCCTTGGACCACTTCCAAAGTTAGGATTTTCAGTTTTTGACCCGCCCCTCATTTCTGTACCAGATTTAATGAGAGGGTTCTCAGTCTTCAAATTGTTAATTCCAATGCATTCAAGGTGTTAACGGGCTTGCCATTCATGCAAAAGGAACTCGCAAATTCCAACGGACTCTGGTTTCCCAGTGAACTGTGGGGACGTTCCAGGTTGTAATTCACCCTCCAGATATCCAGGATCCTTTGGACTTCATCCATTGCTGTGAACCAGTGTTGGTTCAGACATTCTTGCCGGACCCGGCCGTCGAACGATTCATCCGGGACTTCGAGGCCATCCGCCTGCTGCACTCCAAGTTCGATGACCTGGAAACCATCAGCCTGATAACACGATTATCCCAGCGGGTCGTTAATCAATCCGCCAGCTGGCGGATTGAAATTTCGTCGCCAGCACCCGTTCGGTTCAAGCATCGTGGATTTCTACTGCCATGAGAAACGCCTGGTTGTTGAGATTGATGGCGCAATACATAAGGGTGCGGACAACCGGGACCGGGACACTATCAGGCAGGAAATTATAGAGCACTACGGCGTCAGGTTTATCAGGCTGTCGGCAGATGAAGTGAAAAATAATATTGAAGGCGTTCTGAAGAGGATAAAGGCAATAACCGAGGAATAGTCTCATCCCAAAATCCCTCTCCTTCAGGAGAGGGAAAGTTACGAAGTAACCAGGGAGAGGTTGCTTCCCAGCCAGCCTTACACTTGGGTGTGTCTGTGAATAGTCCCCCATCTTCCATTTGATTAGACCTCATGGGCAGCCTTAAACTCGGGTGTGATGATTGACCAACTGCGACGCAGCATAAACCGACGACGCGCGAGCCTGGCAACAGGTCGCCTGCGGGAAGGCTGCAGCTAGTTTATCATCATCACTGAGCAGCATTAATGACCCCGGGCGACCCACCTGGGGTTTTTTTTAGCTCATAGCGTATAGCCGTCATCGCATATAAGGAGTACTGGCAAAATGAAACAGGCAAAAAAGGTGGTACTGGCCTATTCCGGGGGGCTGGATACATCCGTCATCATACCGTGGCTGAGGGAAGTTTACGGCTGCGAGATCATCGCCTACGTGGCCAACCTGGGGCAGCGCGACGATTTCGAGGCCGTCAAGGAGAAGGCCCTGGCAACGGGGGCCTCCCACTGCGTGGTGGAGGACCTGCGGGAGACCTTCATCACCGATTTCGTCTATCCTACACTGCGGGCGGGGGCCATCTACGAGCGCAAATACCTGCTGGGCACCAGCATGGCCCGGCCGCTCATCGCTCAGCAGCAGGTCAAGGTGGCCGAGGAGTATGGCGCTGACGCCGTATCCCACGGTTGCACAGGCAAAGGTAATGACCAGGTGCGTTTCGAGCTCACTTACATGGCCCTAAATCCCAAGCTGAAGGTGATCGCGCCCTGGCGGGAGTGGGACATCGCCAGCCGGGAGGACGCCCTTGATTACGCCGCCGCCCATAACGTGGAAGTCAGCGCCTCGGTGGAGAAGATCTATAGCCACGACGAGAATATCTGGCACATCAGCCACGAAGGGGGGCCGCTGGAGGACCCCTGGTACGAGATGGACGACAGCCTGCTCCACTGGGTGCGACCTATCGATCAGACCCCCGATGAACCGGAATACATCGAGGTCGAATTCGCGGAAGGACGGCCGGTAGCGCTGGCAGGCAAGGCCATGTCGCCGGTGGCATTGCTGGAGGCGCTGAACGCAATTGGCTCGCGCCACGGTATCGGTGTGGTGGACATGGTGGAGAACCGGGTGGTGGGCATGAAGTCCAGGGGTATATACGAGACCCCCGGCGGCGCCATTATCTACACGGCACATAGGGAGCTGGAAGCGCTGACCCTGGACAAGTCGTCCCTGCATTACAAGGACGTGATCGCCGAGAAGTACGCTACCATGGTGTACAACGGCGAGTGGTTCACGCCCCTGCGGGAAAGCCTGGACGCCTTCGTCGATTCGTTCCAGAGTTGTGTCACCGGCACCGTGCGGCTGAAGCTCTACAAGGGCCACTGCCTGATCGCCGGCCGCAAATCACCGTTCTCGCTTTACCGCGAGGAATTTGCTACCTTCGGCCAGGACGATGTGTACGATCAGAGCGATGCTGAGGGCTTCATCACCCTTATGGGTCTGCCCATGAAGGTGGAGGCCCTGTTGGCGGAGTTCGGCGTTAAAAAAGGCAAGTACCGGGCACCCGATTACAAGCGCACGTTCAAAAGGGATTAGGAATAGCTATGGGTAAAGTATGGCAGCAGCGATTCGCCGGTCCACTGGATGAGCGCATCCACGAGCTCAACCGCTCCATCGGTTTCGACTACCGCCTGGGACCGGACGATGTGCGAGTATCACAGGTGTGGGCACGGGCCTTGGAGCGCTGCGGTGTGCTGTCCAGTGATGAACTGACCGCGCTGGTGGCCGGGCTGGAGTCCGTGGGCACCGAGTTGACCGAAGGCAGCTTCCAGGTCCAGCCTGATGACGAGGACATCCACATGGCGGTCGAGCGGCGGCTTACCGAGCTTATCGGCGACCCGGCCCGCAAACTGCACCACGGCCGCAGCCGCAACGACCTGGTGGCCACCGACCTGAAACTGTACGTACGGGAAAATACCGCAGCAGTGAACGGCCAGTTGTCACAGGTAATCCAAAGTCTGGTCACGCTGGCTGAGCAGCATCAGGACACGCCCTTCCCAGGACACACCCATTTGCAGCAGGCCCAGGTAATCTCGCTGGGACACCTGTTGCTGGCCCGCGCCTGGAGCCTGCGGGGTGATTACCTCCATTTGCGGGAGGCCGTCGGCCGACATAACAGCTGCCCCCTGGGGTCAGGCGCTCTGGGCGGGGCCACCGTACCCGTGGACCGGGCCTGGCTGGCGAAACAGCTGGGATTCGCTGGACCAGCACCCAACAGCGTGGAGGCGGTCACTTCCCGGGATTTTGTACTGGACATTCTGTATGCCCTGACCCGGCTGGGCGCCCATCTGAGCCAGCTGGCCGAGGACTTCATATTGTGGAGCAGCCAGGAGTTCGGCTTCGTGACCCTGGACGATACCATCGCCACCGGCAGCAGCCTGCTGGCCCACAAGAAAAACCCCGACGTATTCGAACTATTGCGTGGCAAGTGCGGTAGGCTGGCGGGCAATCTGACCGGATTGCTGGTCACGCTAAAAGGGCTGCCCGGCGGCTATAACAAGGACCTGCAGGAAGACAAGGAGCCGCTGTTCGATTCTATTGAGACCATGACAAGCCTGCTGCCGGGATTGCAGGCGGCCCTGGAAGGGGTCAGCTTTAATACCGGTGTGATCGCGGAAAAGCTACATCCGGCCCTGCTGTCAGAGCGCATCGTGGCCTATCTGACGGACAAGGGCCTGCCTTTTCGGGAGGCGTACGGTATCTGTGGTCAGGCTGTAAAGCTGGCTGAGGATACAGGCCTGCCCCTGACCAACCTTTCACTTACCCGGTGGCAGGAGTTATCGTCGGCCTTTGAGGAGGATGTCATCGATCTGTTGGCACAGCCGTGGTCGGTACCGGCTAGCGGTGTGGCCGGGGGCAGCAATCGGGCCGCGGTCAAAGCGCAGGTCAAGGAATTGTCGGAATGGTTGGAGAGCGTGGCTACCGTATAGCATTCGGCCATCGGTCCAGATAGCTGCCGGCAGGACTTGCGCTAAAACCGGCGGTTGGCAGGCAGGAAAACCCACCCTTCTCACGTCGTGAGTTCCCTCCCTTTTTAAGGGAGGGAAGGCCGGATTGTGCTACGTTAACGGTCTGCGTTCCAGGTTAGGGCACTGTCCTGCTATTAACACACCATCACTACTGCGTCTCTTATCCTTCCCTTATAAGGACGATTATATACTTGACAAACCCTTTCCAGTGCTGCCTTGCCTCTTCTGCGTCCTTCCAATGTGTCTTTCCGTTACTTCACGTAACGCGCGGTAACGTTTAGTAACATTAGTCCTTATTTACTGCAATATAAATGAGTTACGTTATGAGAACACGACAGGAATAAGAAATCCGTGTTTCTATGGACAATTCCCTTTGCGTGTTCTCCATTCTAGCTTTAAATTGATGGTATTATGAATGAACGAAACGAAAAGCAAATAGCCCTGTTTTCCGACGAAACCCTCCAGGAGCTCGAACAAAAGATGTCACAGGCTCAAGATCAGTTGAGCCATCATTTGCATGAGACCGAGAGGTGTCGTCAGCTCATCGTTCATATTAAAGGCGTTCTTGGTGAAGGCCGTAATAATAAATCGCAGACTGGGCCGTCTGCCAAAGAGCTGTTTGGCAATTCTCAAAGTGCTTCCAGCCTCAACCCGACAGAGTTTGTGCTCAAACTGCTTAATGAGTCACCGGATCGTTGGGTTCCTGTACAGGAAATACTTTTTAAAAGTCGAGCCGCCTACGAGGCTGGTGAAGTTACAAACCGTGGCGCGGAGATCGGGAACAGCGTTCACGGTGTCCTGACTCGATTTAGAAAAAACCACCAAGTGTGGACCAGAGGGAAAAAAGCAACTCGGAAGTATAAATTGAAGCCTTGATATAAAGGAAAGGGCGAGGTTGGAGCCTCGCCCTAAAGAAACATTATGTCTGAGAGTCGATTCTACAGAAGCACTGTTTCCATATGTGGAAATTACGCAAGAGCGCCACCAGAGTCAAGTAATCTTTGGAGGAGGGGGTTTTGTAAGCTCTTGTCGTGTAAAAGCTTAGGCCCCCTCCTTTGAAGACTTGCCTTTCTTTGGGGGTAGTTTTTTATGGGGGACTTCTAATAAGGTTCCCACTAAATCATCAAACGGTATCTTTACCGTGTTTTTCTTCGGTTTTTTCTGTTTTGGTTTCTTTTCCGTCAATCAATTCCTCCTTATATTTTTTGCCCCCCCCTTATGGTTGGCTGTACATCAATCGCTTCCCACTAATGCCTATGAGTGCATTGTCCATTCGTTCCATATCTGTTATTTCGCGGTTATTATATCTGAAATCAAATTCTCCGATATATCGTTTTAGATGTTGCGCTCCTACGTGCTGATATATTCCAGTAAGGCCACGCTTCAATATGCTAAAGAAATTCTCTATCGTATTCGTATAGATCGAGCCTCGAACATATTCGCCAAGAGAGTGTTTGACAACCTCATGGCTGGCAAAAACTTTCTCTGTGCCCTGATATGATCTCATTTCATCAGTTATGACATTTGATTCTTCGCTGATCTGTTCCCGCATGATCGGCCTGAGAGTTGTGGCTCTTACAGAGGGGACATGGAAAGAACGGATTTCACCTTTCCGCTCTACCAGGGAGAAAATCTTTTCTTTATGGGCATAACCCGTGGCACCCTTACGCTGTTTCCCCTTATTGCCCCAAAAGGTTTCATCAACTTCAACCGTGACATCTTTTCCGCCTAGTTTCCTCGTGAAAATCGGACTACTCATTGCTTCACGTATTCTGTGAGTCATGAACCATGCGGTTTTGTACGTGACTCCTAAAGTCCGGTGCAATTGGTGAGAGCTCATACCCTTTTTGGATGAACACAACAGATAAACCGCCAGCAACCATACATTCAGAGCAATCTTGCTTCTCTCGAACAATGTTCCGACTGTAACGGTAAACTGTTTACGGCATTCGTTGCACTTATAAAGCCCCTTGCGGTGACTTTTCCCCTCAAGCTTGTAGATACCCTCGATATTACCACAATGGGGACAGATAGGACCTTCGGGCCAGCGGAGGGCTTCAAGATATTCCCTGGCTTGGTCTACGTCTTGAAATATCGGATTATTTATGTTGCTCATTTTTTCTAATCCTTGTCATAACCTACCTGAAGTTAACACTTTCACTTGGGTTTGTCAAGTATATAATCGCCCTTATAAGGGAAGGACCCCCGACGCTACGGTCGGGGCAGGAAGGATTTTCTCAGACCACGCTTTCAGCGGGACCCCTGAAAAACCGGCGGTTGGCAGTCGGGAAAACCCACCCTTCTCACGTCGTGAGGTCCCTCCCTTTTTAAGGGAGGGAAGGCCGGATTGTGCTGCGTTAACGGTTTGCGTTCCAGGTTGGGGCACTGTCCTGCTATTAACACCCCATCACCGCTTCGCCTCTAATCCTTCCCTTATAAGGGAAGGACCCCCGACGCTACGGTCGGGGCAGGAAGGGTTAACTCCTCTCCCGGCCAGGCAGACTGCCACCCCGCTTCCGTCGCCTGCGGCGACTTCTTCAGGGCAGTCTGTTACTGCAACTGCTACTGCCACTGCTTCTGCCACTGCCACTGCTACTGCTACTGCCACTTCCCCCCCCGGCGGGACCTGCTCCGAAACCGGCGGTTGGCAGTCGCTAGCTGACTGATCTAATTTCAGCGGTCATGTCAGCGCCAGTCTACATACTCGGTATATCGGCTTACTATCACGATAGCGCCGCGGCCCTACTCAGAGATGGACAGCTGGTGGCGGCCGCCCAGGAAGAGCGCTTCTCCCGCAAAAAGCACGACGCCGCATTTCCCGGGCAGGCCCTCGCTTACTGTCTGGCGGAGGCGGGGATTGGCATAACTGATATTGACTATATCGTTTTCTACGATAAGCCCCTGCTCAAGTTCGAGCGCCTGCTGGAAACCTACCTGGCCTTTGCCCCCAGGGGCGTCCGGTCGTTTGTCACTTCCATGCCCGTGTGGATCAAGGAAAAACTGTATCTGAAGGCCCTCATAAAAAAGGCGCTGGCGGAACTTGGCGGCTGCCGACAGGATCAACTGCCACCCTTGCTTTTCACCGAGCACCATCAGGCCCACGCCGCCTCGGCCTTTTTCGCCAGTCCCTTTCAGGAAGCGGCAGTGCTCTGCCTGGACGGTGTCGGTGAGTGGGCCACCACTTCGGCCTGGTTGGGCAAGGATAACAGTTTGCAGGCGCAGTGGGAACTGCACTTCCCCCACTCCCTGGGCATGCTTTACTCGGCCTTTACCTATTTTACGGGCTTCAGGGTCAATTCGGGTGAATACAAACTGATGGGCCTGGCGCCCTATGGCGAACCGCTATATGCCGACCTGATCAGGGATAACCTGCTGGACCTGAAACCCGATGGCACTTTCCGCCTGAACATGGCTTACTTTGACTTTGCCACCGGTCTCAGGATGGTTAACCGGAAATTTGCGAAGCTGTTCGGCAAGCCGCCACGGGAACCGGAGGCTCCTGTCACGCAGGCCGATATGGACCTGGCCAGATCAGTACAGGCGGTTACCGAGGAAGTCGTCCTGCGGCTGGCCCGAAGCCTGCACGATGACCTGGGTCAGGAAAACCTGTGCCTGGCCGGCGGCGTGGCCCTCAACTGCGTGGCCAACGGACGGCTGTTGCGCGAAGGGCCCTATAAGAATATTTGGGTGCAGCCAGCCAGCGGCGATGCTGGTGGCGCCGTTGGCGCGGCCACCGTGGTTTGGCATGAATATATGGGTAAGGGCAGGCAAATCACCGAGCCGGACAGCATGGCGGGCGCCTACCTGGGCCCTGAATATAATTCTGACGAAATAAGCAGCTATCTTGATTCAGTGGGTGCGGTCTATGAACCGCTGAATGAGACTGATCTTCCGGCCAAAGTTGCCGGCCTGATTGACGGCGGGGCCGTGGTGGGCTGGTTTCAGGGCCGGATGGAGTTTGGTCCCCGGGCCCTGGGCAACCGGTCTATTCTTGGTGACCCCCGCAATGCGGAGATGCAAACGACCCTGAACCTGAAGATCAAATTTCGCGAGTCGTTTCGTCCCTTTGCCCCGGCTGTGCTGGAGGAGAAAGCAAATGAGTGGTTCAACCTGGACCGGCCCAGCCCCTACATGCTTATGGTAGACCAGGTAGCAGATCTGCGGCTTAAAGACTATACGCCGGAGCAGGCTGCCAAGACCGGATTGGCCCGCCTGAATATACCGCGTTCCCAAATACCGGCTGTTACGCACGTGGATAATTCGGCCCGCGTTCAGACTGTCGCGCGCCACGTCAACCCACGCTTTCGCAGGTTGTTGGAGCATTTTGACGCCCGGACAGGCTGCCCGTTGCTGGTTAATACGTCCTTCAATGTACGTGGCGAACCCATCGTGCGCACGCCCCAGGAGGCCTTCGCCTGCTTCATGAATACCGGCATGGACTACCTGGTGCTGGGTGATTACCTGCTGTCCAAGGGGGACCAGCCGGAAGGAATTGAGATCGACTCAAATCAAGACACTATCGAATCACCACGGCCTGATAAGTCCACGCTCAGAAAAGAAGGGCTGCTCCTGGGCTGTGCGCTGGCCCTTATATTCGGCCTGCTAATACCATGGCTGGCTGACCGGCCCTTGCCCCTGTGGCCGTGGCTCACGGGAATGGCGATCGCATTTATCGCCTGGCTGGCGCCCCCGGTCTACCGGCCCATCGATTTAGTATTTAAGTTTGTGGGTAAAATACTGGGCTGGATTAATACCCGGATCATCCTGGGAGCGTTATATTACCTGTTGGTTTTTCCAATGGGGATATTATTGAGGATAGCCGGTAAAACCGGTATCGCATTGGGTTACGACAGTAAAATCGATTCCTACCGCTTAACTTCCGTAGACCGGCCGGTGAAAGATATGGAAAGGCCATTCTAGATGATTGATCTGCTGAAAGACCTGTGGGCCTTTATGAGAGTCCGGAAGAAGTTCTGGCTGGCTCCTATAATTGTGCTGCTGCTGTTATTGGGCACCCTGATCGTTTTCACGGAAGGCTCCGCCCTGGCGCCGCTTATTTACACTGTTTTTTAAGCCGCGTGCGAGCTGCCTGTCTCATAATTAGCGTTGAACAGGCGTGTCTTGGCAGGTAAGGGTACGCATAAAAAAGGGGCTCCCGTAGGAGCCCCTTCAGATTTATCGCCTGTTGGCAGGTATTTATCAGCCACGCCGGGCCAGGATCTCCTCGATCTGGTCCAACAGATTATCGAATCTGGCCGCCGTGGCTTCAAAGGGCGCCGGCGTGGACATGTCAGCCCCGGCCAGCTTCAGCAGTTTAACCGGGTAATCGGAACCGCCACTGCTGAGGAACTGGAGAAAGGCGTCCACCGCCGGTTGTCCTTCGTCCTTGATCTTCTGGGCCACCAGCTGCGAAGCGGCGAACGAAGTGGAGTGGGTGTATACATAGTAGTTATAGTAAAAGTGAGGGATACGTGACCAGGAGAGATTTTCCTCGTCGTCCACAACCATGGTCGGGCCCCAGTACTTCTGGTATAACTCGCCAAAAAGACTATTCAGTACCTCCGGGGTCAAGGGCTCACCCTTTTCCACCAGGCGGTTGGCTTCCAGCTCAAACTCTGCAAACCGGGCCTGCCGGTAGTAGGTGCTTACCAGGTCCTGCACATACTCCTGCAGAAGGGCCAGTTTCTCATCATCGGATTCGGCCTTCTCCAGCAGGTATTCAGCCATCAGGGCCTCGTTTGTGATCGATGCTACCTCAGCGTTGAAGGTGGCATAGCCGTGATAGACGTAGGGCTGATTTTCATTGGACAGAAATGAATGCACGGTATGACCCAACTCATGGGCCAACGTGGAAACCGAGCTCAAAGTGCCGTTATAATTCATCAGGATGTAAGGGTGCGCCCCATAGGTGCCTGATGAATAGGCTCCGCCGCGTTTGCCCACGTTTTCGTATACGTCGATCCAGCGCTCGTCAAAGGCCCGGTTTATAATGCCCATTACTTCATCGCCAAGCGGAACCAGCGCTTCACGGACCAAGTCCTGGGCCTCTTCATAAGTATAACTTTTCTCGACACTGGCAAACAGCGGCGCGTATGTATCGTAAGGGCGCAGTTCGTCCACACCCAGCACCCGCTTCTTGATTTCGGCCCAGCGGTGCAGCGGCGCCAGATTGGCATTTACCGAGGTGATCAGATTATGATATACTTCGGTGGGGATGTTGGGGCCGCTGAGCACCCATTGCAGCGTGTTGTCATATCCACGGGCATCGGCATAGAAAACGTGACTCTTAAGCTCAGTGGTCAGAAGGGCCGTAAGGGTATTGATGTTCCCGGTAAACGGCACGTACAGTTCCTTATAGGCATCATGCCGCAACCGGCGGTCGCTCGATTGCATATAAAGGTAATACCGGGCCCGGGACATCTGCACATCCTCACCATCGGGACCCTCGATCATACCCCATTTGAAATCGGTGTTGGTGAGCATTGAAAAGGCGTCGTGGGGGCCGGCAGCCATTTCCTGAGACGCCGACAAGAGCCCCTCCTGGTCCTTGGGCAGGATGTGGTCCTGCACTCGGCGCAGGTCATCGAAATAGTGGTCATACAGGTCCAGCCCTGGAGTTTTCTTCACAAACTTGGCCAGCTTTTTTTCACTGATTGAGAGTATTTCGGGGTCAATATAAGCTGCTGCCTTGGAAATCTCGGTCCACATGCTGGTGATGCGCTGTGCCCGGGCCTGGTTGTCGGTGTTACCCAGGTCCTGGTCCTTCTTCTTGGCCGCATAGGAATAAAGTAGTCGCACCTGGATGCCCACCTTCTCCTGAAACTGCAGGCACTCCAGCAGTTTGGCGCCCGATTTGCCGAGTTGACCTTCAAAACGAGCGAACTGGCCAATCAGCTGCTGGGCTTCATTAAAGCTGGTTTCCCAGGCTTCATCCGTGGCAAACAGGGAAGTGAGCTCCCACTGATCAGTTACGGCAATTTCATCCCGGGTGGGAACTTTGCCGGACCCCTGAGCCAGGGCCGTTCCGTTGGCAAGCATTAATCCGAATAACAAACAGGCAATCCGAGGCAATCGTAGACTTACCACTGTATACTCCTGATTTTCGAGTAATTATACTATCAGATATCATCTCCCAACGGCTGGCCTGCTATCGAAGATTGATCGAAGGGACTTTTTCGCGCAATGAATCTAAACCTGAAATGACTAACACGTCAAATGCTATTGGGCACGGTGAAGGGAGTTCTGGCTATAATCAGAATGCCACGTGCAATTGCAGGGCGACTACTTGAGGATCGCCACCAGCATAGTGGTATTCGTACATATACAGCTGATGGACCAGTTTCAAGATAGCCTCGCGGGACAGGCGGTGATCATGTATTTGAGGCATACCATTAATATATTTTCACGTCGGGAAGCGTGACCTCGGGCGTAACTATGTCTCATAAATCATTAAAGAAAAAAAAATAAAATCCGATAGGGTATGCAGAGCGAACAGTGAAGCGAAAGTCCCACAACTAGGGGCCAGCTAAACTGGGGAAGGCAATCCCGATGAGCGACATTTAGGATTGCCGACACAAACAAGCAAACGCGAGGCAAGGATGCCGCATACTCATGACACAAGGAGGAAATCATGAGCTACACCAGAGTTGGATTCAACTTACCAGCCAGTTTATCGAGACATTTCGTAGCCCGAAACAGCCGCGAAAACAGTAAGCATATTCTGGCATTATCTTCCGGCAAGAGAATAAATTCGTTGGAAGATGATGCTTCCGGCTATTTTTTAGCCCGGGGGCTTGAGGCAAATATTAGGGGGCTGAAACAGGCGGTCAAGAATATTGAGATCGCCGGAAACGTCCTGGATATTGCCTCTAATTCATATCAGACCATCAACAATTTGTTGATGAATATAAAAGAGAAAGTAGTCCAGGGAGCCGATGACGCTTTTACCAGCGACCAGCGAGCGGCTATACAAGGCATGATCGACGCCATGGTAACTGAAATCGATGATTCCGTCGTTGAAGGAACATTTCAGGGTAAAACCCTGATCGACGGGTCCTTCACCGGGCAGGTCTTCCAAACAGGCGCGTCGGCCGGCCAAACCTTTGATGTTGATCTTGTGGCTGCTGATGCCGCTACCCTTGACGTGACAGGTCTGGACGTATCGAATGCCGCCAGCGCCACGACTTCGATGGCTACGGTGGATAATGCCCTCACCACTTTGCACCGAGCGATGCAAAGGGCCGGTGAGTACCTGATCCGCTTACGGGCACGCTCCGACGCATTGAGGGTTACGATCATCAATACCGAGCAGACCCGCAGCGGAATTGAAGACGCTGACTATGCCAGAACCAGGATGCGAGAAGGTAAATCCGCCTTATTACAACAGATGGGATTCTCATCGTTTAAGGATGCTATTGCGGCACCCCAGCAGGTCCTATCGCTCTTTACGTAGCTAGTTACTGCGTAAAACCAGTTGGGGCTCCTCCAAGGGAAGCCTGGCGTGCCTCGCCAGGCTTTTCCTTTTTTGAACGAATTCAGATCTCAGGAAACATTTATGTCCCTTGAATAGTTCTCTAGTAACGGCCTATTTTTGCGGTCTGATTTATTGGTGCTTTTTAACTATTGATTAAAAGCAGATGACTATTACGGCAAAACCGGCCTTGGGTCAGTCACCGGCAGGCATACCGGCTGATGGCCTGCAAAAGGTCAAAGAAACAGTGCCGCCCCCGAGGTTGAGGCGCAGTGCCTATTCAACTGACCAGGCCTTGACCGCCTTCGAGAGCCTGTTGATTTGGGCCGCACGATTGCCGTTGACGCCTGAACTTACCGGGCACCCACTGTACCAGGTGCAGGCCGTCAAAGCGTTGGTTGGGCTGCGTACGGCTGATCCCAGCGCTCCCTTGATCAATTACGCCATTACGCTATGCGACCATGACCTTGAGGCCAACGATACGACCGCATACTTCAAAATTGATCATGCCGAACTTGGCAATACGGTTGCGGTCCACGAATTGGAGGCCGCCCTCAGTACCGGCGCATCAGATGAGGTCTTTCAGCAGCTGGGACGGCTGCTGCTGGTGACGGATAATAAGAATTTCCTGTTCGATATATTATTGGATGTAGCCGCGCGCGCGCCGGAAACCGCCCGGCAACTGGCGCCCTTCATCCACTATTGCCAACGAGCTGCCGATTTCACCGGCAGAGGCAATCTGACCGATTTTCTGTACCCGGCTGCATGCGCTCTGGCCGGCAGCAAACCGTCCCTTAAGCGCCGTGTCTTTGATGCGCCCTTAGGCCCGTGGGAGGTCCTGCCTTACCTGGCGAACAGTGATCCGGACCTTACGGTGCTGGCTGCCCACAGCGCCCAGATAGAGGCCGATGAGCACGTAAAACAGCACGCCATCAAACGTGGCCTGCACAGCGCACTGGGCTATCTGGCAGCGGATCGTATCCTTGAACCATCGGAGCCTGCCCGTTACGAAGGCTGTAGCCCGGCGACCCTGATCCAGGCCGCATCCGGCGGTGACCAATCCAGTGCGGGAAGCGTAGCCGCTGCCCTGGTCAAGAATGGCGAGCGTCTCTGGTTATTGGAAACGCTGGAATCGTTGGAAGACAACCTGTCACCGCAGCTCATCGTCTGGGCCGATTCCTTCAGGATGCTGCTGCGCGTGGCCCCACCCGAACATTACGCCATACTTGGCGAACTGGCCGGCCTGCATTTGGCCGGATTGCTTAATGTCAAGGGGGATTCCTGATGCGGATCGGCAGGGGAAGTAGCGGGGGAAGGAGCAGTAGCAGGGGCAGTGGCAGGGGCAGCGTGGGCGGCCGGGGCTGGCTGCTGGAGGAGCTGGCGGTGAAAAGGCTGGCAATGGAGGTAAGCT
>DAOWIJ010000037.1 GCA_030640955.1 Fidelibacterota bacterium | reverse complement strand
GGTGAACGGCACCCCCGAGGCCACCGACGAACTGGCCGAGCCGATGGTCTGGGACATATTGCCTTCCAGGATATTGTGGCCGATCCCCAGGCCGCCCAACAACCGGAAGGTAACCACCGTGAGCACCGCCACCGGTATGGATGTGCTGACAGTGAGACCGGCCTTTAGGCCCAGGTAGGTGTTGGCGGCGCCAAACAGCATCCCCAGGATGATCCCCGACAGTATTGCCTTGATGGTGAACTCAGGCAGGCTCTCCCCGTGGGTGAAGGGCACAAACTGCTGGCCCGGTTTCAGTTCGTAAGCGGTAGTGGGTAATTTTTTGGCTGCCATAGTCTCACTTCAATTATAGGGGTGTTGACGATGCGGAAAGTATTACGGCTGGAGGGAGGTATCAAGGAATTGGTGGCTTAAATGAGCATCTGGACCGAAGCAGCATATATTTAACTTGTAACCCGTTACGTAACGCGTTATATTATGAGTGCGATAAAGTAACAGAAATGAAAGGAATACGATGGGAACGCAAGACCCAACCCACCCCGGCGAAGTGATCAGGGAGAAGTACCTGACGCCGCTGAAACTATCGGTGACCGACGCTGCAGACGCCCTGGGCGTGACGCGCAAGACATTTTCGGAACTGGTCAACGGCCATTCCGGCGTGAGCATCCACATGTCCCTGCGGCTATCGAAGGCCTTTGGCACTACCGCGGAGTATTGGCTGAATCTGCAGCAGAACTACGATCTGGAGCGGGCCCGCACGTGGACTCGCCTCGATGGAATCAAGGTCCTGGTTTAATCTTCAGATAATTGAACTGGAGGCATTCCTCGTCCCTGACTCCCCGTCAGCGAAAAATATTTGACAACCTTTCCAGGTATTGGCTGGTCAAATCTACATAAGCGTCAGCAGCGCTGGGTATTTCTGATCTGGAGAGGGGCGAGGAATGATATTAAGAAGCTTAGCTGCTGTTTTAATAGGCGGTATTGCCGTTCTAGCTGCCAAAGACCTGGACCGTACCGACCTGGAGGTACCCCGTTCGGCGCAGGCGCTGAAAATCGCCACCGGCGGGATTTACATTGATGGCGTAGTCGATGAAGACGAATGGGATCGGGCCAGGTTCGTGTCCAATTTTGTGCAACGGGACCCGCTGGAAGGCGAAGACCCTACCGAGCTGACCGAGTTTGCCATCCTGTATGATGATGAGTTTATCTATGTGGCTGTCCGGGCTAACGATAGCGACCCCTCCGGCATCCGCAGCATACTGAGTCGCCGCGATGAACAGACCCCCAGCGACTGGGTCTTTGTGGCCTTTGACAGTTACGGTGATAACCGTACCGCTTTTGAATTCTGGCTTAATCCCCTGGGTGTCAAGCGCGATGTGCGCCGCTATGATGATGACCAGATGGACCCGGATTGGGATTCCATCTGGGAGGGTAAGACCACGGTCCATAATACCGGTTGGTCGGCGGAATACCGCATCCCGTTCCGGGAGTTGCGCTTTTCCGATGCCCATAGTCAATCATGGGGCCTGCAGGTTTACCGGCACATATCCCGAAAAAACGAAGACAACTACTGGACCTTCTGGGGCAAGGAGGAGGCCGGCCACGTGCGCCATTACGGACAGCTTACCAACCTGGTCGATATTCCCAGACAGCGCCGTGTGTACGTATCACCCTATAGCACGGGCCAATACGCCGTTTCAGCTGATTACGTGAACGCAGTCCATTCTAAGAACTACGAAGTGCGGCCCAACCTGGGCGCCGATGTGAAAGTCGGCCTGACCAATAATCTGACTCTGGATGTCACTTTCAATCCGGACTTCGGCCAGGTAGAGGCCGACCCTGCCGTGCTGAACCTGACAGATTTCGAAACCTTTTACGCAGAGAAGCGGCCTTTCTTTGTTGAGGGAAGTAACATCTTCAACTTCACTGTCGGTTTTGGTGGCGATGGGCAGGGCGAATCCAATCTGTTTTACCCCAGGCGTATCGGCCGCCGGCCCCAGTTCTCACCGGATACGGAGGGCTACACGGAAGAACCCACCGCCACGACCATACTTGGTGCGGCCAAGCTAAGCGGCAAAACGTCCCACGGTACTTCCATAGGCGTGCTGAGCGCGCTGACCGCTGAGGAGCAGGCCATTATCCGCTTTACCGACCAACCCACCGAAAAGGAAGTGGTGGAGCCCCTGACCAATTATTTCGTGACCAGGGTACAGCAGGATCTCCGCGAAGGTAAGACCACGATTGGAGGAATACTCACTTCCACAAACCGCCGTCTTGACGAAAGCTACCTGAAGAGTTTGCGCAGGGATTCATATGCCGCCGGTTTGGATTTCTCCCACCTTTTCCACGATGATACTTATCAAGTTGGTGGGGCGCTGTCCGGTACCAGCGTACGGGGCGCCAGGGAAGCCATCACCGATACACAAGAGAGTTCCGTCCATTATTTCCAGCGTCCCGACGCCGCCAGCCTGGAGGTAGACACGACGCTCACAGAGTTATCGGGTTATGCCTATAAGGTCAGTTTCGACAAGGTCCGCGGTGAACACTGGCGGGGTAACATCCGGCATCAGAAATTTTCCCCCGGTTTTGAGGCTAATGACATAGGCTACAACGGTTTCGTGGGCCGTTATTCGAACGGCGCTTTTATTCAGTATCGAGAAGATTCCCCAGGCAATTACGTGCGCCAGTGGAATGTCAATCTAAACCTGTTCTATAACCACACTGTGGAAGGTGTGCATGATATAATGGGCCGTGGGGGCAACATAAATACAAGTATTACTTTTTTGAATTATTGGACCGTCGGCGGTGGGATGTTCCATAATCCAACTGCCCTGCACCAAACCGCCTTATGGGGAGGACCTGCGCTGGCCACAGACCGTAGTTGGGGAGGCTTTGCCTTTATGAGTAGTGATCCGCGCAAAGTATTTTCCATTAATTTATCAGCATTTACCTTCGGTCAAAAAGAAGCTGATATCAGGTATGTGGG
>DAOWIJ010000175.1 GCA_030640955.1 Fidelibacterota bacterium | reverse complement strand
TCCTGGCTGCATTCAATAAAGGCATCAGCGGCGGCGGGTATGGCCCGGTTGTGACCGGTGGCATGGTTCTATCCGGGGTCAACAGCCGTAACGCCGTGGGGATCACGTCCCTGGCCGAAGGGGTCGCCAGTGCCGTTGGCGTCATAGCCTATCTGGCCTGTAGCGCTGAGATTGCCTGGCATCTGGCGCCATCCTTATTACTGGGCGCGATTCTTTCCGTGCCGGTGGCGGCATATGCCGTGAGCCGCTTGCCGACCAAGCGAATAACCCTGGCGATTGGCAGCTTGTGTACAATCCTGGGAAGCTATACGCTGGCTCGGATACTATTGCTATAAATGATAAGTAACATTAGTTCAGACGAAGAGTAAATAATGGAGCAATCGGCCGCCAGTGGGGCGAATCCGGCATACCATGTCCGCTACCGGGGCGCCTATTCATTATTGCTTGCAAGACCAACCGTAACCATCTATCTTCAAGGGGAACCGTGGCAGCGACTGGCGGAGCACCCTTCTTGGAACCGGTACCGGCTGACAGCCGGCGTGCAGTATCGTGCCGTTGATTGTTTTTTAAGATATCAGGGCGATCAAGGTGAACAGGCCGACTGGGTTGGCACTGTCATCTTGGGATTAAGGCTCAAATCAAATCTATAGCCCAAATGGCTGGTGCAGTAATGGACTACATAATCCGGATGAAAACCGTTCCTCATGGTGGGATTCATTGTATATACAAAAGTGTTCCAGAGGACCACTGAATAAAAGGGGGCATATCATGGCAAAGCTACGTACAATAACCGATGATAAATATCCTGCAGACCCTGGGTTGCGTCGAGGACGCAATATCTCTATTGCCATTGTTATAGGCCTGTTCCTCATACTGGTATGGCTTGGTAAGGATATGATTATTACGCCGGAACCAAGAACGCTTCTGGTCTATTGCTTCACAGGAATGCAGGAGGTAGTGGAGGACGGAATTATCCCCGCGTTCAAGGATTATTGGCAGGAGGAAACGGGAGAAAAACTGGAGATTGTCCCCACATTTGCCGGGTCCGGCGCTATTGTAAAGAAAATAGTATCAAGATTTCCAGCTGAAGTGGCAATTCTCGCATCGCAGATCGATGCGGTTTCCCTTGGACAGCAAATAGGAATTCCCGCCAAATCGGGGACGGGTCTTCCACACGACGGGGTACTATGCAGCACACCAATCGTGATGATTGCTCGTGATGGCAATCCAAAGGGAATTGCCGATTTTGATGATCTGATGGATCCAGGCATAGATGTACTGATTCCGGACCCTCAGACTTCAGGCGATGGGCAATGGGCACTGCTGGCTATTTATGGTTCAATCGTAAGGGCCGGAAACAAACCCGACTACGCTCTGCGGCAAACAGCCAAGGTGTGGAGCAAAGTTGTCAGCCCACAATCCAATGTGAGGGAAGGTTTGCAGAAGTTTCAGGGTGGTGGCGGAGATGTTTTGATCATATATGAGGCGATTGTCGCAGAAAATGACATCAGGGGACAAATCGAAGGGCAGTTGATCTACCCGGCCAGAACAATATTATGTGCGCATATCGCCACGCCAATTCGGAAGAATATTGTGCCCAAACAACAAGCGTTGATTGATTCCTTTATTCAATATCTATGGAGCGAAGAGGCACAGGAAATCCTTGCGGATTATGGCTTTCATACGGCTCCGGAGACATCCGAGCAGTTGGTACCGGGACCAGGCGATATTCCGGATATCTTCAGCCTGGATGATCTTGGAGGAGCCAGACAGATAAGGATGGATGTGATTGAGAAGCTAACGCACATGGCGGCCATCGACACACTGAATCGCTAGCGGTTTGCCTGAAATACTCTGCTTTAAGGACAATTATGATTGAGTTTCAAATTATCGGAATCGTCATTTTACTGTTGTTCGTGCTGACATGTTTGATACTGGAATTACTACCGGTAGACGTCATCGCCATAGGCCTGCTGGCGATCCTCTGGTTGGCTGGGTTCGTAACCCCCGAAGAGGCACTTTCAGGCTTCAGTAATAAGGCGGTCCTTACTGTAGCTGCCATGTTTGTGCTCAGTCGGGCCCTGGTAAAAACGGGAATGCCGGAGTATCTTGTCCATCGGCTGATTAATATGGGTGGTAAAAAGAAATGGATCGGTCTGGGCGCCTTTCTTATTTCAGTTAGTGCGTTCTCCGGGTTCATCAATAATGTGGCTGCCGTGGCCATCTTCATTCCGGTTGCCATGCACCTGTCATCTCACTTCAAGATATCGCCGTCAAAGCTCATGATCCCACTCTCGTACGCCGCCATCTACGGTGGCACCTTGACGTTGATCGGAACTTCGACCAACCTGCTGGTCAATTCTATCAGTGAAAGCCATGGTCAGGTGCCGCTGGGGATGTTCGAGTTCCTTTATATGGGTGGCATATTTTTAATCATCGGTACGGTATACAATGTTCTCGTCCTACCGAGAATCCTGCCGGATAGAGCGGATAACGTATCACTGGTAAATAAGTACCGTATGGCTCCTTATTTGACCGAATTTGAGGTTGGAGAAGCATCTCCTTTAATCAATTCAACTTGTATTGAAAGTGATTTAAATAATAAGTATGATGTCACAATAATCTCCATCATTCGAGGGGAAGTACGGTATGATACGGATATCGCAAATGTCATTTTACAGGCTGGAGACATACTGTATGCCCGGGGCACGCTGGATGGATTTATCGAATTTAGAAAATCGGAACAGGTGTTATCCCTGACCGATACGAAATTGGACGAGCGGGAATTGCGCGGGGGGGAAAACACCCTGGTTGAAGGCTTTATTCCACAGGATTCAAACCTCATCGGCAAGACGTTGAAGGAGATTAATTTCCGGAAGATGTTCGGAGCGTTTGTCTTGGCGGTCGGGCGTCAAGGCGATTCCTACAGGAAAAGAATCGCTCATATTTATTTACGGTTTGCCGACATCCTGTTAATGCTTGTGCCTCAGTCTCGACTTGCAGCTATTACGGAAAACTCAGACGTCATCATTCTGCAAAGCCACGATATCCACCTTCACAAGCACCGCTTCTGGTGGCTGGCTATCGCCGCTATACCGGCGATCATGGTAGCGGCGGCCCTGGGTATTATGGATATTATGGTGGGCGCCCTGGTAGTTATGTTCTTATTATTCGTGACGAGGAACATAACAACACGCGAAGCTTACCAGGCCATAAACTGGCCCGTAATTGTATTTGTAGCTGCTTTCATCCCATTCGGGATAGCAATGGATAAGACCGGCGCCACGGAATTGATCGGTTCAAGTATCGCAAATTTCGGGATTTATTTTCCTGACAACCTTGCTCCTTATGCCATCTTGTCGCTGCTCTATATCGCGACAAGTCTGCTCACTGAAATCATCTCAAATAACGCTGCCGCCATTGTGCTGACTCCCATCGCGATTACCATAGCCAACGAGGTCGGTGTTGATGCCCGGCCATTCATATTCGCGATCTGTTATGCGGCCTCGGCCAGTTTCATGACACCGATAGGGTATAAGACCAATCTCATGGTTTATGGCCCCGGGAAGTACAAATTCACCGATTATCTGAAAGCAGGCTCGCCGCTGAACGTGATTTTCTGGCTGGTAGCATCAATTCTGATACCGGTGTTTTGGCCCTTTTAGACAGGTGCTGGCTGAAAAACGCCAGCTGGTCGCTTACGGCCCGCTCAAAATGATCCCCCACATATATCTCGAAGTGGCCGATGGGGTAGCGCTTGACCTCGGTATGTTGCCGCAGCTCCAATTCAAATTCCGGGCTGATGGGTGCCAGGCTGTCGTAATCGCAGATCTGCACCAGTACGGGCCGGGTCACCTGGCGGACAGCCTGGGCCGGGTCGTAGCCGCCTGACCGCAGTATCAGCCGGGCGCAGACCTGGTTCACGAACCCCTCCGATACCAGACCGCTGTAGCCCTGGTAGGCGTCTTCCAGGGGGAAAAAGGCCATGGTGCCGGGTTTACCCACAATCGGTATTTTGTGCGCCGACAGGCCGACGCGGGAGCGGCCCATATCGCGTTGGGCGTGGAAAAACAACCTGAACATGTGTTTTAGGCCCAACCTTTCGTAGTACAGGTCTTCCGAGGCCTTGTTATCCAGGCCGGGGCACTGGGCCACCACACAGGCGATGGTCGTGTCCTCAACGGCGATGGCAATGCCGTATCCGCCGCTGGCCGACGTGCCCCACAGGGCGATGCGGGCCGGGTCGATTTCCTCACGGCTACGGGCGTAGGCAATGGCGGCCCGGTAGTCTTCCAGCTGGTTGGCCAGCATCAGCAGTTGGCGGGGCTCGCCGCCGCTGGCGCCGAAATAGCGGTAATCGAAGGCCAGCACGGCGTAACCGGCGCTGCGGTAGCGGGTGGCGTAGTTATCCATCAGCATATCCTTGGTGCCCCCGAAACCGTTACCCATGACCACGCAGGGCGCCGTCGCCGACAGATCATCGGGCAGGTACAGCCAAGCGCTGATGTAGGTGTCCCCCACGTCGAAGCGCACATCCTGGCGGCCCACGACGGCGGCCGTGTCCAACTGGGCGGTGACCGGCAGGGGCTGTTCGGGCACGTCCATTCCCGGTACCAGGGCGACGAACGAGGCTTCGGCGATAAACAGGGCGATGGCGGCGCCGATGACTTTGAGCGTGATTATAACGATATTCATCCGGCCACTCCTTTCAATGCGCTGATGCGACGGGCAACTGCCATAAGCTAAGTGCTGCCGGGATTCCATCCAACATCCAATATCCAACATCGAGTATCGAATATCGAGCCTCCCTGTCATCGCGAGTGCAGCGTGGCGATCTCATCTACTCCTGCCCTAATAAGGGAAGGAACCCGGCCCCGCCGGGAAGGAAGCGGAGTCCCGCCATCGGCGGTGGGGTTTCTCCGCCCTTTTCTTTTAGAAAGAAAAGTGCCAAAAGAAATCGGCGATCAATAAAACTCGTCCCAGACGGAACTCAGACATATTGCTCGCCAGGTCTCGCCCGCTGCGAGATAAGGCTAAGCCTTGAGAGGCAGGCCTCCAATCCCCTCTATTTTAAGCCTGTCCCGCTGTAAGCGGGGAGAGGGGAAGTCCGCCAGCTGGCGGACAGGGGTGAGTTCCGCCCTGTTTATTATTGGATTATTAGCAAGTGGGAATTACATTCTGTCGCTGGTAAATACAATAGGTAGGATTAACTATACCAATTT
>DAOWIJ010000050.1 GCA_030640955.1 Fidelibacterota bacterium | reverse complement strand
CCAAGCATCCCGACTTCAATGTCGGGGTCGTGCCCGTACCCTTTTTAAAGCTCTCCCATCAGGCGGGTCATAGAAATGCCTTACTTTTCAACTTATATGCGAAGACAAGAATTTTACTATTTAGCTTGAATTTTGAAAATATTACCGATAATATAGACAAGAATTAGAAGTGTAAAGGTACCTCCCCGGTGAAAAGGCCTTGCGTGCCGAGCATCAGCTAGCCGGGGAGGTCATTTTTTAAAAACCACCCACTCGTTTTCCACCGCTTTCGTTATAATATTATAACTCCTGCTATCATTTTTCTCATGCTTTCGATATATGGCCCAGCAGAAATAATCTGCCAGTTGCAAAAAAGGATGTGCAAAACTGTTAGTGTGATAAATCTTGCTGCGAATGGTTGAATTTACTGCCACCTCAGCTTTCCTGATTCCTTTGATCGTTGACTCTCTTAAGCGTCTATTTTCTGTATTATCAATAAGTAACTGGATATTATTTGAATTCCTGAACCAGTTGCTGCGAGCATGTACCCTCTTAAAAGCTCTTCCGTTGGGACACGGCGCGCCGTGTCCGTACCTTAAGAACCCTCACCAACTATCAACTGCCTCACCGTGATCCTGGTTATAGCGGTCCTGATGCCATTTGCGCGGGTTCATAGCTATGTACTCCCTGATACGGTTAAGTGAGTTGTCGTTCCTGATAACATGCTCGAAGTAATTGCGTTGCCAGAAAGGGTGTCCCGGTGAGTTGCGAAGCCGGTTAATCCGTTTGGTTGCCGCCCCTTTGAATGATCGTACAATTGTAGGCAGTGAGCCGGGCACAGGTTTCCCAAATACCTCTGTTGCAGCGCCTGGCTCACCGCCGGGATCAGTGGTCAGCATAATGATCCCGTGCAGGTGGTTAGGCATGATCACATATTCGTCCAATACTACCCCGGTACGCAGCTTGGCAGTCTGGTTCCATTCCTTCTTTACGATGCGGCCAAACTTGCTTAATGCTACCTGATCCTCAACAACTTTACCTAACAAATTCTCACGCTGGTGAGTACAAATGGTTATGAAAAAGGCGCCGGGTTGGGTGTAGTCGAAATCCTTTAACCTGATGGAGCGGTGCTTGGGTAATGACCTAGTTGGGGCACGACGCGTGCCAAGCATCCCGACTTCAATGTCGGGGTCGTGCCCGTACAGTTATGCAATACGCACCTCAATAATCTCGATCTACTCTTTATCTCCAATCGCCTACAGCACACCAGCTTCGGCCAGCGCCGCCCTCACCTGCCTCGCGGGCAGGTAAATAGCATCAGCGCCGGACCAGATGGTCTGCAGCCGCTTAAGGGCCTCCAGGGCGGCGGGATCGGCAGTTGCGGACTGGATCTGGTACAGTTCGAACAGGGCCAGCGGATCGTGGGGATATATCTGGAGCAGCTGGTCGATGGTGGTGCGGGCGCCCTGGCTGTCACCAAGCAGGCGGTAGGCCCGGGCCATCTCCCGCTGCACGTGCAGGCGCCGGGGGTAACCGGACAGGGTGGCAATGTAGCCCTGGATGGCTTTCAGGTAATCACCGTTGGCGGCGTGAATGCGGGCCATGAGCAGTTCCCGGGGCAGGTCTACCAGGTACTTGTACACGCTGTAGAAGGAATCGACACTGGCGATCTGGTCCGCTGCGATAGTGTGGTCAAGCTGGCTGGCCCGGTAGGCAGTTTCCAGCACATCGACGGCCGGTAGCCACATGTCCGGCAGGTTGAGATCGTACTCATTCAGTGCTGCGTGTACCGAATCAGCCAGGGTGGTCCGGGCATATTTTTCGAAGTGGGCCAGCCGCAGGATGATGCTATTGATGGGACCGGTGACTTCCATCTCAAACGGCCTGGCTTCCCGGGCCACGGCCATGGCGGCGGTGATACGGCCCAGGGCATCATTGAACTCTTCCAGCGCTTTCAATGCTTCCAACTTCGCCTCGGCAGACTGAGCCAGCTCCACCGCTTCCCGCCCCGTATTCAAGGCCGCGTCGTAGTCCCCTGCCTGAAAGTGCAACCGCGCCTGGCGCGTCAGAACGCGGGCTCGGTTATGACCCAGGAGAATGGCCCGCTCATATACCTTGGCGGCGCGGCCGGGGCGGCCCACCAGCTGATACACCTCACCCATTTCCACCAGCACGTCCGTATCCCGGGGATTGCCCTTGGAGTAATTGCGCAGGTTCTCAAGGGCGGCGTCAAAACGGCCCATGGCGGCATAGACCCGGGCGATATCCTGCATCGTCAGGTCGTCATCAGGATTCAAACCGTGAATGATCAGGTACTGGTCAAGACTTTCGTGGTACAGGCCCATACGGTAATAGAAACCGGCTAACCGCCGGTGGGCAATAATATCACCGGGGAACAGGGTTACGTCCAGGGTCAGGGCCGCAAGGGCTTTTTCCGGCTCACCCTGCCAGAGGTAGTAGACCTCCTTGATGGCGCCCTGCAACCGTTCCGGCACCTTGTACAGGTATTGCATGGCCGCCGCGATGGCGGCTTCAGCCTGTTCACCCAGCAGCAGGTTGGCTTGGTACAGGTAGAACTGGGCCTGGGTAAAAGTGGGATCAGCAGCGCAGCTCCGTTCCAGCAGGGCGGCCGCCGCAGTCCAATCGGTATGGAAGTGCAGCTGGTTCAATCCCCGGGTGAACTCTGCCAGGGCGGCCATCGATTCGGACGAAATGGCGGCTATCGGCAGGTCGTCCGAGCCCTCGATGTGACCCGGTGAAAGCTCCAGGCCCCGTTTAATATCCAGGGCTATTTCATCGATCAGCGCATTCACCTCCGGGCCGGAATAACTGTGCTCTGAAATCAGCCGGCCGCCCCGGGTCTGATACAATTTAGTCTGGATGCTGAAGGGTTTCACAGCCAGTACCTCACCGGCCAGAAAATACTCCAGGTGTAGCCGCCGGGCCAGGTCCCGCATGAGTGCCAGGGGGATGCGATCACCGTCCACACCGGCCTCGGTTAGCGATTCACTCATCTGGTAGGGTTGGCGGTTATCAAAGAAGGGGTCCTGGATCAGGTCCAGGTAGAGGCCGTAGGCCAGCCAGTTGCCAAGCCAGTCGTAGTCCGGGTCGCCCGCCTGATTGCTGAAGGTGAACAGGGCCACCCTTTTCCTGAATTTGGCCTTTGCCACCACCCGTTCCACCGGCGCGCCGGTCTCATCCTCCGCCGATACCACCACCGTCGTGGCCCCCAGCTCCTTACCACTGAAAAACGCGAACATGAGCCCCACGGTCACAACAATATTCACCGGTATGACGATCTTGTCTGCCAGGGTCCAGCGGTCCTTGCCCGGTTTGCCGTGGGTATAGGCCAGCACGAACACCGAGGGCAGCATGGCCGCCACACCCAGCAGTATCAGGTCAATTACGTTGGGAGAGATGTCGTAGCGGTCGGCGATGAAGCCGGTGAATTCCAGGGCTATCCACGATCCGGCCAGGTACAGGCCCACCAGCTGCAGCACCCGCCGCTCGCGGATTTCATGCCATAAGTCTATGTTTCGCCCCGCGCCCACCTACGTAATCTAAGCCGCTAAAGGCACGTTGTCAAAAGGGAGGTGAGCAGTAGCAGTGGCAGTAGCAGTGGCAGTAGCAGGGACTGGAGGCTGGGGGCTTGAGGCTT
>DAOWIJ010000183.1 GCA_030640955.1 Fidelibacterota bacterium | reverse complement strand
GCACGGGCCGCGGCCATCAGTGCGTTCCCTGTGGCGCCTACACTACTGATAGGGAACTCGATGGTTGAACCACGCAATTGCCCAGTGGCGTGAATATAGCCACCCTCCAGGGAAATATTTGCCCCCAGGGCTTCTATGGCCTTCAGATGCAGATCGACCGGACGTGGTCCCCAGTTGCAGCCACCAGGCAGCGATACCTTGCATTTGCCGAACCTGGCAAGCAATGGTCCCAAAGCGTAAAAGGAGGCGCGCATGGTTTTCACCAGATCATAGGTTGCCACCGGCTTGTCTACCGGCCCGGAATCGATGGTGATCACATGTTTGTTAAAGGTAACGACGGCGCCGGTCATCTCAAGCAGGCGCACCATGGTTCGCGTGTCACGCAGGTCGGGTACATTGGTCAGCCGGTACTTTCCGGGCCAGAGCAGACAGGCTGTCATGATGGGCAGGACAGCATTTTTGGCGCCAGAGACCCGAACCTCACCAATGAGTTCGTGTTGGCCCTCAATGACGAATTTATCCATAAATGCCTTCCGGGAAGCTATTCATTACGCAAGAGTTCAGCCGCCTGATCCATGCCGGTTGCGGTTATTTTTATGCCACTGATCAGACGGGCAATCTCCTGCCGGCGCTGGGTTCCGTCCAAGGCCTTGATTGAGCTTTCAGTGCGGTTGCCGGTTACCGTTTTGGCCACCAGAAAATGCGCGCCGCCCCGGGATGCGATCTGCGGCAGATGAGTTATGCAAATTACCTGGCGTTTTTCAGCCAGTTCCTCAAGGGCTTCACCAACTGATCCAGCCGTAGCGCCTGAGATGCCGTTATCGATCTCATCAAAGATCAGCGCGCCAACATTATCGTAGTCCGCCAGCACCGTCTTGATACCCAGCATGGTACGCGATATTTCGCCCCCCGACGCGATCTTGACCAATGGACGAAGGTCCTCTCCCGGATTGGGGCTGATTAAATATTCCACCTGGTCACAGCCACTTTGATCTCCGCGGTAGGCTTGCCCATCGATTAGACACAACCCGGCGCTGTCCTTGATCTGTTCCAATTTGACTTCGAAGCGGGTCCCGGCCATATCGAGTCTGGCCAGGACCTTGACGATCTCATCGGCCAGCCGTGGCTTGGCGCCCATCCGTTTGCGTGACAGCGTCGAGCACCGGGCGCTGTAATCTGTCTGCAGGCGCCGGCGTTTATCCCTGAGTTCAGCAAGCTTGGCACTGGAATCGGTATACTGGGTGGCTGCTCTGCGTAATTCGTCACGGGTGTTGATGGCGGCCTCAACGCTGCCGCCATACTTGCGCTTCAGCGACTCGATCACCGCAAGACGTTCGTCTATCTGCGCCAGCCGGGCGGGATCGTGATGCAAGCCGTCAACGAACCTGGTTATATCAAAGGATAGGTCGTCAAGATCCACTTTGACGGCGGTTACCCGTTCCGCCATGGCGGTGATTTCCGGCGCCAGTTCGGCATAGTGCTCCAGCTGGCGCTGCCAGCCACCTAATTCGGTCGTCCATGATTGGTCATTCTCCTGGAGACTCCTGACCATAGCGGACAAGAACTCCCCCACGGTGGCCGCCTGCGAAAGGAGTTTGTGCTCCTTGTCCAGCTCCGATTCCTCCTTTATCGACAGGTTGGCCTCTTCCAGTTCGTTCAGTTGATAACTGCTCAGCTCCTGACGCTCCCGCTCGTGCGCCAGTTGAGCCTCAAGAGCATCAACATCCTCGCTGATTTGCACTAGTTCACTGTGCAGCGCGGCCAGTTTCGCCCGTTCAGCCAGCAGGCCGGTATAGGCATCCAGATAATCCAGATGAGTGTTGACATGCAGAAGCGACTGGTGTTCGTGCTGGCCGTGCAGGTCCACCAATGGCGCAGTGATAGTCTCGAGATCGGATAATTTAACCGGTTCGTCATCGATGAACGCCCGCGATGTCCCGTTTGACTTTATTATCCGTCTGATCACCATGCTGGCTTCAGCGGTGCCAAATTCTCCTTCGATTACGGCCGTATTTTCACCGGTACGAATCATGCCACCTGAAGCGCGTGCGCCCAGAAGCAGGCTAAGGGCATCAATAAGTATGGATTTGCCCGAGCCGGTTTCGCCGGTAATAACATTCAGTCCGGGTTTAAACCCGGTAGTCAGTTCCCGCACGATAGCCAGGTTTTTAACGTACAGGGTGCGGATCATTGAACCGTTGCCACGTAGTATATGCAGATATCCCAATCACGGCCCCCAACAGGTCAGCCAGCCAATCCCATAGACTGCTATCCCGCCCCGGAATCAACATCTGATAGCTCTCATCAAATGCGCCATAGAGCGTGGCTACCAGCAATGCCGCCAGGCCGGCTTTCAGGAGCCCCCGGTACTGCCCGCTGAACACCCTGACCAGTATAATGGCGAAAATGGCATATTCACCTACATGGATCAATTTATTAAGTGATAACCAGCTTAACGGTGGCATACTTTCCCCCGGTATCGAGGAAAGGGCCAGAATCAGCAGTCCGTAGGCTACAGCCGGATAGACGCGGTTATTCATGCCTGCTGATTGAACTCCGTAAAAGCCCGGGGCAGCATTTTGAGGATGTGCCGCGAGGTCATGGCCGACATTCCATATCTGGCTCTGGCGAGGTCCCCGGCCCGGCCATGCAGCCATACGCCCAGCATGGCAGCTTCATCGGGGTCATAGGCCTGGCTGAGCAGCGTACCGATGACACCCGATAATATATCACCGCTGCCGGCCGTGGCCATACCGGGGTTACCGGTGCTGTTCACCACTATATCGCCGGTTGACAGCAGTGTGAGGGTCGGCGCGCCCTTGAGCACTACCGTATGGGGAAAATACGAACGCACTTCTCCCAGAACACCTACCGGGTCCGCCATCACCTCGTCCAACTCATGATCGAACAGCTCGGCGAATTCCTGGGCGTGAGGTGTCAGCACCAGCGGAGCTTCGGTGGCATTCAGCAAGTCCATCTTGGCGGTAAAAGCCATTAATCCGTCAGCGTCGAGCAAGGCGGGCACTTCCAGGTAATCAAATATGGCGTGAACGAATTTGCGTGTCTGGGGGCTGCGTGACAGACCCGGCCCCAGTACCACCGCCGTGCACCACTCCAGCGATTCTCTGATCTGCGGTACGTGCTCAGGCAGGAACAGACCGTGCCCTTTGTCATCGAGCCCCAGGGTAATGATCTCCGGATTGCCAGCTGCATACAGGAGCTGCAAACTGGCTGGACAGGGCGCTACGGTCAAACCGGCTCCTGACAACATAGTTGCCTGGGCTGTAAGCTGAGCGGCGCCGGTCATACCTTGCGATCCGGCGATTACCAGGCATTTGCCTTGACGATGTTTATATGTACGCCGACCGGGCGGGCGGTGAAGGCGGTCGAAATCATCCCTGCCAAACAGGAAATAGCGCATCTTGTCATCATCGAAAGCACCGGATGTGAAGCCAATATAGGCGACCTTGATTGTCCCGGCATAATCGGGACCTGACGCAACCAGCAGTCCGATCTTATGATGCCCCATGGTGACCGTCAGGTCGGCTTGCACCGCCGCGCCCTTTATCTCACCGATATCGGCGCTCAAACCACTGGGCACATCGATTGCCAGCACCCGGGCAGGATGGGCATTGATTGCTCCGACCCAATCGCTCACCGGCGCCCTGAGGGCTTGATCTACACCGATTCCCAGCAGGGCGTCGATGATCAGATCAGTATTTTCAGCCAGTGGCGTGGTATCCGGAAGGGCATTTTCGGTTACTTCGATCCCCGCTTCAGCAAATATTTCAGCTACCACCGAATCAAGCTCGTCCGCCGTTCCTGTCAATAGTGTCTGGACCGGATACCCCCACGAATTAAGGAAACCGGCCGCGGCAATGCCATCACCGCCATTATGTCCTTTTCCGCAAACGACTGCAATTCCCTTGTTTCGATCACCATTCACCATGAGGGCCGCCTCGATGGCCACGGCACGACCAGCGTTGCGCATCAGCCCAACCTCACTGATGCGGCCGGACTGCACGGTAAGGCGGTCAAGGGATCGGCTGGCGGCGGTGTCTAATACTTCAAGCATCGTCGTTATAGATGGCAGTGGCAACGGCATGTTCGGCTGTATGGCTGATAGATACCTGCAAGGCGCCGTTGCTATATCCATCTACGAGCACACGTGGCACACCCTCAGGCGTTCTATTAATGGCAATCGAAGTAAACCCTACCGGTGTCGTGCGGCCCGAGGCATAAAGTGCCTTCTTAACAGCCTCCTTGGCGGCAAAACGCCCGGCGAAATGAACAGCCGGCTTTAGCTGGTTATTGCAATAATCGATTTCAGGGTCCGTGAAGGTATGTCGCAGGAACCGGGTCGACCAACGGTCCAGCAACTTCCGGATGCGATAGACTTCCACAATATCTGTACCTAAATGGATCAAGGTTTATTGCGGTCCTTGATTATCTGTACCAATTGATGTATGTCTTCCAGTTCATAGTCAGCTCCCGAGTCCTCCACCTGTCCGGTATGTCCATACCTGGCAAAGGCCGTAACCATCCCCACATTATTGGCGCCGGTTATGTCCCGCTCGGGCCAATCACCAACCATCAGGGTTTCCTCGAAATTAACACCCAGTAACTGACAAATCTTACGGAAAGGTTCGGGGGCAGGCTTATGCACGCCTGTATCGTCAAAAGTGATAACGGCATCAAATATATGATGGAAATTCAGATAGCAGAGACGCATCCAGGCTTCCCGGCTGGGTGCGTCGGACAACACACCCAGTTTCTGGCCACTCTTGGCCAGTATCAAGAGCGTTTCCATAACCCTGGGGTACAGTATGAGAGCAGCTTCTTTCGCACGGCGATAGGCTACTATGGCGGAAGCCAGGTATTTGTAATCCACCCTGCCGTTAACGCGGCGCAGATATTCGTCAAATACTTCCTGGAACTCGTAACCGCGCTCATCATAGATGGCCATTATATCCTTGACCGCCTGGTGCTTGTCCAGCGCCAGGCCGGCTTCGATCATCCCTTCCACCGCGGCGTTGACCGATGCCTGTTTCATCTTCATGAAATCAAGCAAGGTATTGTCGAGATCGAATACGACCGCTCGGATCGCCGCCGCCATGGTTCTTCCGGCTCCTGTTAAATACGGAGCCCCGCCAAATTCCTTACCGGCGGGGCTTTAAGGATATGTTACACAATTTTTATTGCGATGATGCGTCGAGTTGTTGCAGTTCATAACGGGCTGTTTTTCTTATCGCTCCGTCCCGGCCTTTTTCTGCGTTCTTGAAAGCCTCGATTGCCGCCTGACGATTTCCCAGCGCCTTTTCGGCAATGCCCAGCTCGTACCAGCCATACTCAAAGGTCTTCTTGAGGTTCACGCTCTTGCGTGCCGATTGTCTCGCATCCTCACTCTTATCGGTGGCATTATAGGCTACCGAGAGACGCCAGTGAGTCCGGTAATCCTTCGGCTTGAGCTTTGATGCTGTAGATAGGTGGTCAAGGGCTTTCTTCCAGTTCTCCTGATCGCTGTATATTTCTCCCAGGTATTCGTGGGCTGTCGAGTTCTTGGGATTCAAAGAAATAGCCATCTCGAAAGTCCTTATAGCCTCATCGCGCTGGTCAGTGCGCAAAACTGCGCCTAAGCCTACATAGGCATCGCTGGAGGTAGCATCAAAAGCGATGGCCATACGGTATGTTTCTTCAGCTTCAGGACCACGGCTTTGAGATCTTAATATATTGCCTTTTTCGATTATGGCAGTAACATAATCCGGCCTGACTGCCAACGCACGATCAAGCGTTTCCAGGGCCGCTTCAGGATCACCGAGGTTGCGCTCACATCGGGCTTGGCGATAATAGGCTTGCACAAATGTGGGGTCAAGGTCAATTGCCGAGACATACGATTCAATAGCTGCTTCCCAGTCCCGCGTATTATAACGGCGATTACCCTCGTTGTACTGGTCGGCCACCAGTTTGCGCAGGGCCATCGAATAACGCTGGTCTTCCGGATTCAGTTCGGCGGCGTTCCTGAAGGCATCGGCAGCTCCCTTCAACATGCTGGCCTTCATCAGAGACAGTCCCAGTCCATAGTATGCACTGGCAAACCGTGGATATTTTGTGATTATCCCTTCATACTCGCCGGCTGCCTTTTCATATTCCTGTTCATCAAAAGTTCTGCTCGCCTGGCTCATGGCGCTGCTGATCACACTTACCTTTTCCGCGAAATCGCGGTAATCCTGATTTCTACCATCGAGCTCAATAGCCTTTTTCAGATGCGTTTGGGTGCCTTTAAGATTATCCCTGTCCAACAGCAGCCTGCTGAGCTCGAAGTGAACCTCCGCGTTGGCATCATCAGCATCAACGGCAGACTTAAGATGAACTTCGGCTGCTGCCAGATCACCAGCTTTTATCGCTGCTCTGGCCTGCGTCAGCAGGTCGGCCGAATTTTGAAACGCGCCCAACACTGTTGCCAGACTAACTGCCATAACCACAAGGTATTCCCTATACCTGTATCTCATATCATAACTTCCTTCGGTTTTTCCCATCGTTTTATTACTGGTTCCAAGCCAGTATATGAAATTGCTTAATGCGGGTCAGCTTCATATTGCTTTGACTGT
Organism: Fidelibacterota bacterium; assembly: GCA_030640955.1. Classification (GTDB taxonomy): domain Bacteria; phylum Fidelibacterota; class Marinisomatia; order SCGC-AAA003-L08; family TS1B11; genus DAOWIJ01. The sequence continues at coordinate 194 of DAOWIJ010000183.1, read as the reverse complement.
TAAAATATGCCCTGTCTCGTCTTCGACTGATTAATGTATCAGTGCCCAGCTTGAGTGCCGAAGGCGGGACTCCCCGCCGATGGCGGGATAAACTTCTCGTCTCTTCACACGTGCCGAAGGCGGGACTCCCCGCCGATGGCGGGATAAACTTCTCGTCTCTTCACACGTGCCGAAGGCGGGACTCCCCGCCGATG
>DAOWIJ010000267.1 GCA_030640955.1 Fidelibacterota bacterium | reverse complement strand
ATCCTGTCAAAATACAAGCTGTCTGACGGAAAGCGAATCGCCCTGGCATTGCGGGAAGACCAGGATGCTCTTACCCAGTATTTCTACCTGCGCCGCAATATTGTCACCGCCCAGGTTGAAGTGGGCACTAGCGCGGAACTCTACGCCGTGGTAGTTCACACAGCCGCGTTCTCCGTCGGAGAAAGCACCACTAAGCTGGATCATATAAACAGCTTTAAGGATGAGATTGACCGGCTGGACGACGCTGGAGCGCTGGTTATTGCCGGCGGAGATTTGAACACCATACCCCCCAATGCCCAGAAAAAGGGCGGTCCCGGTGACGAGTTTGAGGGTAACGCCTGCACCGATGAGGAATTCCAGGCCGATGATTATACGGAAGAAGTCAACTGGCTGCGCGCCCTCTACCGCGATTACGCTCCCGCTATCGATACACTGATCTACACGGCCAATGAGAGTGACTTCTTCACGCATACCACCAAATCCGATATTCCCTTTACCCACAAGCTGGATTACCTGTTCACAAACATTGACACCGTCTGGGTTGATGGCTATGTGCATAAGGAAGAAATGGGTTACGGCCGAACCCGGTTGTCGGACCATGCCGCTGTATCGGCAACAGTATCAGTGGAGGGGAGGTAGTCATGAAAATAGTAATTAGATTTTGCCTAACGATAATTGCGCTAACTACCCTGGCATCAGGTCAGTTGACTGATGGCGATTACTGGTATGCCGGTACCGCCAGGCTGCTACCCGAAGGCCGCAAGGTCTGCGGACTGTTCCAGCCGTTGCGCTATGGCCGGTCGGAAACCGTGGAGTGGTCCCTTAACCCGGCATTAGCGCTGCTGATTCCTAACGGCGCAGTAAAGGTTGCCGCCGGTGAAATGGCCGGGTGGGAGCGGTCCTGGCGGGTCAGCGCTCATTATCCCACGCTGCTGCTGCGTACATTGACCAAAGAGAGCACGGCCGGCGTGCTGGCCCCGGACCCCACCATCCCCGAAGTGCCGCACATCCTGTTTGCCCGTGGTGAGATGCTGCTGACCAGGGAACTTACCGGTGCGTTGACGCTGACGGTCAAAGGTGGTCTGGCGCTGGCGCTTAAGGCCGATGATCTCGACAGCCGCAACACCATTCATCTACCCATTGTGTATCCCCGTATGGCAGCGTACGAACAGGGCTACCAGCTGAACCTGGGCGCCGATCTGCTGGCTACGGCGCCGCTATCCAAGCGCCTCTGGGTGGATGCCGACCTGTTCATTACACCTGGTTACGATTTCCCCTTAGTGTTTGAGCATAAAGGGGTTGTTGTACTAAGCAGGCAAGGACGCCTGGGTGTCTTGCTGGGCTACAAATTGACCTGGGCCGAGTATCCTTTCGGCAGCCAGTGGCACCTTTTGCCGCTCGTTGACATTACCTGGACCAGAAATAAAAAAACGAAGGATTAAGCCACATGCCCACGCCACCCAAGCGATTATGTTTTATTGTGAACCCTTATGGCGGGAAGAAAAAGGGTCCGGCCCTCATGCGGCAGATCAAGCCGGTATTTGATGCCGCCGGAATTGAGTTGGACATCATCGAATCCGAGTACCACCGGCACGCCTGGGGCATCATCCAGGGGATGGATCCCAAGCGAGTGGACGGTATAGCCGGCATCGGTGGGGACGGTACGCTCCACGAGCTGGTCAATGGGCTGCTTTCCCGGGCCGATGGCGCCCAGATACCCATCGGCATGGTGGCTGGCGGCAGTGGCAACTCGTTCATGGAATCGCTGAAGTGTTTGGATCCCATCGATGCGGCCCAACGGATGACAGCCGGGCATTCCCGTCCCATCGATGTGGCCAGCGTCTCGCTGGGTGGTGAAAAGACGGTGTATTCCTGCAATATTGTGGGTTGGGGCCTGGTCACCGATATTATGATCACCGCCGATAAATTCCGCTGGATGGGCGGCGCCCAGTACACCTTTGCCGCTGCCGTGGAAGTGCTGAAGGGACGCAAACGGAAAGCCCGCGTGCTGGTGGACGGCGAGGAGCTTAGCGGTAAGTTCATTTTCGTACTGGCCTGCAACACACCCTTTACCGGGCGCAGCATGCTGATGGCGCCGCGGGCCCAGCTGTCGGATGGACATATTGATCTTTTAATAGTTAAAAAAGCGCCACGAATGAAAGTGCTCCGGCTGCTGCCCAAAGTCTTTGATGGCGGGCATGTCACCTCGCCATTGCTGGAATACCGTTATGTGAAGGAGTTTACCTTTATCCCGGAAGAGGACGAACCGGTGAACATTGATGGCGAGCTGGCCGGTTATACCCCTATCAATCTGAAAATGATACCCCGGGCTTTCCGGCTTATGATCTAACGGTGGGCCGATAACACCCGTGTCCGAATATCGAGACGACATCCTGGAAGTGGTGGGAGACCGGCTGTTGGAGGAACCTACCGTGGTCAGGGGCCTGATCTTCGGCCATCCGGGCTTCAAGATCGAGAACCGGGTGTTCGGATTCGTCTGGGGCGACGGTCTTTGCCTGAAACTTTCGAAGCCGGATTATCAGACCTGTTTGGAGTTGGAGGAAGCTGAGCCGTTCGCACCCGGAGGCGAAAGACCGATGAGTACGTGGGCGGTTATCTCATATCCGGAGGCCTACGATTATCTGGAGAACTGGCACTGGGTGCAACGGGCCATGGCCTATGTAGTTACGGACGAAGGCGCCCCGCCTAAAAAGGGCAAGAAAAAGAAACGGGGCTGAAGAGGTCAGTTCAGCAAAAGGCCATTTTCTTTTAGGAAGATCTCCAGCCCGGCCTGATCCACAAATTGATGTGATCGAATGCCAAGTTTCTGGGCCGCCTCAACATTCTCCTTAACGTCATCAATAAACAGGCTTTCCTCCGGCCGCGCGCCCGCCTTTTGCATGGCCAGGCGGTAGATTGCCGGTTCCGGTTTGCGCAGGCCCACCAGGTGGGAAGCGATCAGCCCATCCACCGCCTGGAAAAAACCGTTGCGCTTCTCCAGGTGCGGGAGATGGCCATCATTGGTGTTGGACAGCAGCCATACGCGGGCCTGCCTGCGGAGGACCGGCAGCAGTTTGTGTACGCCAGTGTTTTCCTTCAGAATACCGCGCCAGAACTCAATGAAGCGGTCGAAAGTCATTAACAGTTCACCGGAGGGTGTGCGGAAAGCGCGATCATGATATTCCCGTATCGAGATTTCCCCACGTTCAAGGCGACAGTACAACGCATAATCGCGGTCCCGTTTCAGATCCGGTATTGACTGGCCGGTCAGACGTGTTAATTCGGTCATCAATGGCAGCAGGTTTATTTTCAGCAGAACACCGCCGATGTCAAAAAATATGGTTGAGATGCTGTTTGGGCTTCTATTCATGGGCAAAGGGTCACTTAGGGCCAATTTAGGGCGGCTAAACCATCGCTTTAGTAATATATATCTGCAATTGGCTGTCCGGGCTCAGTTTTTTTCCCGTGTAATCTCCCCACTTCTCCAGAATCTGGAAGCCGGCTTCGTGGAACAGACGATCAATCGTGTCGGGGAAATACATGCGCATGGTGAACTTGTACGAGAGGAAATCCTGGCGGCCGGCGGTTGAATAGTACCAGTAAATATGGTTTATCCCGGGTTCCGGATCATAACTGTTGGTCTCCTCAACTGTAACTCGCTCGCCGGTGTCGGGATCGTAATAGGTCATGGTTTCAACCCGTTTCCCTTCCGGCCGGTACAGAAACACCGGGTCAGGAACGAAAATATCGATCACGAAGCGAGTACCCTGATGGCAATGCCGGCGCACACACCTCAAGGTGGCCAGGGCATCTTCATCTTTCAGGAGATGAAGGAAGGAGTTAAACCCGATGAATATCAGGTCAAACTGACGTGACAGATCAAAATCGCGCATATCCCCCGGCAACAATCGAACATTATCGTATTGTGCTAGTTTCTCTCTGGCGCGTGCTAGAAATGCCTCGGAAGCCTCCAGGCCTGTATAGTCACAACCGGAGCCCAGCACTTCCAGTGCCAGTCGTCCCGTTCCTGCCGCCAGCTCCAGAACGGCCGGTCCGTGGCGGCTGGCCATGGTGTTCCAGAAATTGAGATCGTCGGTTTTCCACCAGTGCTCGGCATCATATCGCCGGGCATCTTGGTAGAGAGGTAAATCAAATTCCGAAGCAGGTATTTGCATGCTGCTGTAATTTAATTTGGCATTGCCCCCGGAGGCCACGGGAAGATCAAGGAAGGCAGACGAAAAAGAGCAATCGCTCCTATAAAGTATGAGGACCTAAAGCCGATAGCTGGGTTAGAGGTTATTCGATTAATGTCCCAACCGTTAAACAATATCCAATGGTTTCCCATTGTGCCCGCGCGGAGCATCGAAACTGAGCCGCGCAACCAGACACATGGTGTTGCCAAGCGTCCAGGAGCGGTAGACCATGAGGCCGTGGAACCGACGCTAACACCCCTCGCTCTCTATTTGCATAAACAGGGCCTCGATTTCGGCAAATCAAGTACTACCGCCAATGCAGCAAGTTTTTCATTTCAACTGGCCTACTCAGCCAGTGAATCGGAGCAGCTATCCGCATCCGGCAGCTATTCAACACAGACCCAAACCCTTTCTCTTGACCTGCGTATGATGTTTCAAACGGAAGAGGCTGTTGAAGACGGTACCAAGATACACCACTTTGAAGCCAATCTCCAGGTTGAACTGAGCCAAATACAAGGCCATAGCATTCAGCCTTATGTTAAAAAGGAAGATATTGTATCATTTGTGCGCCGTCTGCTGGAGAAGATCTCCGAATTAGTTGCGGATGATGGGCAGGACTTGGCCGGCGTGGTACTTGATCTGGAAGATTTTCAGGACATCGTGGCACTGGACAATGGCAAACTGGCGGAACTACTGTCCAACCTGATCCAGATGGTCGTGACCCAAGCGCAAATGAAGCGTATCCTGGACGGTGGTGAAGAACCCGTCTTATTGGCTCCACAGCGAGAGGCAATCAGCGGTGTGGAAACGTATAATTATCTGCGGCAGGTAAGACGGTTTCGCTTCACCGTTAAGGAGGTCACGGAGGAGAAGCCGCCAGACACAATGGATTTAGAAGATATCTTAAGCGCTAACGATTCCGCGGACGTCATAAAGGAAGACCGGCCCGCATCAACGGAGGCATAGTATTAGCTTATATTTTTAGGCCTCCTCGGCCAGTCTGAGTGAGAGGGGTGCTGCTGTTGAGGCAAACAGGGACGTTAGCCTCAGCCTGCACCCCGCTCCAATCTGGATATACCCTTGGGTGGCAGCTCTAAGCGTGGTCGGTCAGCTGGACTTGACTCCTGTATTCATCAACTCAACCATGCTTTCCCGTTCTTCGGAAATACGTTCGGGATCGGCGCCTTTGGCCTCCAATAAATCCAGCACCTGCATGGCCTGGGGATATAAGCCTTGTACCTTGTAGATTGTTGCCAGAGTGAACGTGGCCAACCGGGAGTTGATTTGCAGTACTCCCTCTCCTTCGTCTTTCCCCTCACCTTCAACAGTCTCGGCTGCAGCAGGTGGGCCAGTATCGGTGGGGCTGTCCTGATCAATCCCAAGCCCGATAGGTACTTCGGTCGAACTTTCATCATCCGCACCGTTGATATCATATTCGTCACCAGGTTTAGCTGCCACACCTGCCTCGGACACCGGCAGGTCTGATTCGTCCTGGTCAGTAAGGGTTGGCGATGAGTCTTCGACGGCTGGCTCAAGACCGGCGTCGTACGAAGTGTCCTCAATGTTTTCGCTTAAAACATCCGCGCTGTCACCCGTCTGTTCCAATTCAGCCGGTAGTTCAGCT
>DAOWIJ010000120.1 GCA_030640955.1 Fidelibacterota bacterium | reverse complement strand
CCGCGTAGCGCAAACCGTTAACCATATAGTATAGGGGATTGAATAATGAAACACTACGCCAAAAGGACGGTAACATGTCTATGCTGTAAAACACGCCCCCCAGAAATACCAGGGGCGTCAGGAAGAAATTTACCAGCAATTGGATATGATCGAATGATTTAGCGAATATGCCCACCAGCAGGCCCACGGCACCGAAAGCCCAGGCGACGACCAAAAGAAAAACGAGAATCAGCAACGGATGCGCCAGGGACATACCGGTCAGCAGCATTCCCACCAGCAGCACCAGTACGCCATTCAAAAAGCCTCTTACCGCAGCGCCCGTGATATAGGCCAGGGAGACCTCCAGGCCGCTAAGGGGCGTGATCAGGATATCATCAATGAAATTCATGATCTTGGCCTGAAACAGCGAGGAGGCGCTGTTGGAATAGGCGTTGGTAATCACATTCATCATGGCCAGACCGGGTATGATGAATTCCATGTAGCTGGCGCCTTTAATATCACCGATACGCCCGCCCAGCGATTTACCAAAAACCACAATATACAGGACGGTGGTCAACAGACCCGGCACGAGGGTCTGGTTATACAGGGACAGAAAGCGCTTCATCTCCCGGGTGACAAAGGTGCGGAAGCCGATGTCAAGCATCGATACCATGGCCGGTTAATTCGATAAATACGTCCTCTAGGGTGGCGTGGCAGATGGACACATCGTGTACCGTGGCGCCTGCATCGGTAATGCGGGTGACAATTTCCGCCAGGCGCGCTTCGGGCTGAGCTACCAGCAGGCGTAATTCACCGTTATCGAAAGTGTGCTCAAATCCGGACAAAGCTTCCGCTGCCTCGTCATTCCATCCATCAATCTTGAAGTGCAATCCATCCCGGTTCATGCTGGCCATCAGTTCTTTTGGCGAACCTTCCGTTATTATATTACCGCCATCAATTATCGCCACCCGCTCACAAAGTTTCTCGGCCTCTTCGATATAGTGGGTCGTTAGTATAATGGTTTTCCCCTGCTGGTTGAGTTTTTGCAGGTAGCCCCAGAGCATGTGGCGCAGCTCCACGTCCACGCCGGCCGTAGGTTCATCCAGGATCAGCAGATCGGGATCGTGGACCAGGGAGCGGGCGACCTGAAAGCGGCGCTTCATGCCGCCACTTAGCTCCCGCGGTTTGGACGCGGCCTTGGCCCCCAGTCCGAACTCCTCCAGCAGTTGATCAGTCCGGGTCATGGCCGTGCCGCGGGGGACCCCATAGTAACCGGCCTGCAAAACCATCAGGTCATGGATGGGAAAAAACCAGTCGAAGTTAAGATCCTGGGCGGCGACACCGATCTGTCGCCGGGCCTGGCGAAACTGCCTGACCACATCATAGCCCATGACTTTAACCTGCCCCTCAGTAATGCGAATCAGCCCGGTGGTAGCTCCGATAGTGGTGGTTTTGCCGGCGCCGTTGGGACCCAACAGGCCCAAAAACTGTCCTTTGGGTACCGCCAGATCGATTCCGCGCAGAGCGATGGTGCCGCTCTCGTAGCGCTTGTGCAGGTTGGTTATTTCCACGGCCAAAGTCATTTTCGGTCCAGCACGCACAGGTTTTCAATATGGGGCGTATGGGGAAACATATCTACAGGCTGCAGGTATTTTACCTGATAACCACCCTCCACCAGCAAAGCTACATCCCGGGCCTGAGTGGCAGGATTGCACGAAACGTACACAATTTTTTTGGCCGCAAGGTCCACCACCTCCTTGACCAGTTTGGGGTGCATACCGGCTCGTGGCGGGTCACTCACGATAACATCAGGCTTGTCAACCTGCTTAAAGAGCCTCTTGCCGTGATTGGCAAAGTAACGGTCACCGAGGTCAGCATGGAAAAAGCGCACATTGAAGACCTCGTTGGCCAGGGCATTGCGGGCGGCATCATCCACCGCCGAATCCACCATTTCAAAGCCGGCCACCTCGCGGGCTTGACGAGCCAGATCGATAGCAATGGTACCGGTGCCGCAATACAGGTCGAACAGCATTTCGCTACCGTCCAGGTTGGCGGCCTTTTCTATCTGCTCGTAAAGCACCCCGGCCTGGGCGGTGTTGGTCTGGAAGAAAGAGTTGGCCGAGATATCGAACCGCAGTCCCCGCAACTGCGCTGTTATGAAAGGACTGCCATGCAGTTTCACTTCCCACTCGCCATAAGCCACGGTAGCCTTGCGGGTGTTGATGTTGTTAATCAGACTGGAAACTTCGGGCACCTGGCCAACCAATTCGTCAACCAGCGGTTTGAGACGCTTAACATCCTCGCGGCTGGTCACCAGATTGACCATTAACTGAGGCTCTGAGGCCGCCCCGGCCACCCGCACCACCAGGTGCCTTAAAAAACCTTTGTGCGTGTGCACGTCCCACGGTTCCAGCTCATACCTGGCGGCCAGCTGCTTCACGAGCGCCAGCACCCGGTTCCCCAGTGGATGCTGGAGGTGGCACTCGTCAATATCCAACACTTTGTCAAATCTGCCCGGTACATGCAGACCCAACACCTGCTCCGGGGCGGCCTCCTTCTGGTGGGGATCAACCAGCCAGGCGTGGGGTGAGAAGGTGAATTCCATCTTGTTGCGGTAGTTGTAGGTCTCGCCGCAGCCAATTATAGGCCTGATATCCAGACCGTCCAACCGGCCGATGCGCCGGAACACGTCGGCCACCTGGGTCTGTTTCTGCTGCAGCTGCTGTTCGTACAGGTAATTCTGGGTGGCACAGCCGCCACAGACCCCGAAATGAGCGCAGCGGGGCGCATCGGCGTGGGGGGAGGCTTCCAGCTCTGACAGCACCCGGGCCTCGGCAAACCCCTTGCGGCGCTTGGTTATCATGGCCTTTACCCGCGAGCCCGGCACGGCGCCCTTGGACAGGAAGATCACGAATCCATCGTGGCGGGCCACACCCTGGCCGCCATAGGCCAGGCTTTCCACGTACAGATCCAGTTCGGCGCCCTTTTTAGGGAGCGCCGTCGTGGTTTCGGGCGGTGCTGAGGGAGAGGCGCTCATAAGGGCTGGAAGTTACCTATTGCGGCGTCGTCAGGGGAACGATCCTTTTTGACCGATGGGTTTCTGATTATAACACCCGGCTTCCGTCATAAAGGGAATTTGTTGCCATTAATACTTTTGGTGTTTAAGATACCTGTAGTCTATAACAGACACAGTGTCCAATTGTTAGCCCGGCAATATAATTTCCAAATTATTCAGAATCTCAGTACAGGAAACTTTGTGTTTCTACTGATAGTATAATGGTGCGCAGAGAGAAGTAATGAGCTCCTATCCACATCTAAAGAACGCGCCAATTCGAGAGGCACTCTTTGATATCCACGTCAAGATGCCTGATGATACTACTATCGAAAGAATCGAAGAATTTGGCCAACTTATTAAGGATGATTACCCACAAGTTAGCAAACAATGGTTAGCAAAGGTTAGAATCAAGCCGGGTAGCCCACCTGAAAGAGATGAGGAACCAGAACAAATTGGGTACAGATTCATTTCCAAAAGCAATAAGCAGGTGCTGCAAATAAGGCTCAACGGATTCACTTTCAGCCGATTGAGGCCATATGAAACTTGGGAAAAACTAAGGGATGAATCCAAAAGACTCTGGAACTTGTTTGTCGAATCCCTAAAGCCAATCACAATTGAACGAGTGGCTTGTCGATTTATTAATGAGCTCGCCTTGGAGATGCCCGTCAATATCGATGATCTTGTTGCTTCTCCACCCTTAAGAGTAAAGGGGTTGCCTGAAGTGCTTGAGGCATTCTTAACACGGGTCGTTATTCCAAATGAGGAATTATCGGCGAAGACGATAATTACTCAATCCTTCGACGGAGTTGATCAAGAAGGAAAAGGCATTCTTATCCTTGATATTGATGTTTTCAAGGAAGGATCCTTTGAAGTGGATAATGATGATGCTTGGGACGTCCTCGAGTCTTTTCACGATTATAAGAATCAAATATTTTTTGCCACCATAACTGAACATACAATGAAGAAATATAAATGACAGTCGCTACAATTCCATTAGATAAGCGTTATCGATTTTTCACAGGATATAGTGAACAGCCAAGCGCTGTTGATGTTCAAATCATCGATACTGAGGTACGATTGAAGGAGGCCGCATCGAACCAGCCCCTGGTTCTGGCATTGATCAAATTAAAATCTGTTTATGATGAATGCTCAATTGACAACTGGGATGGTTACGGCGCTTTTCCTGTTTCGGAGAGAGCCGTTTCTGAGGCAAGTCTCTTTCTTAAACTGCTAAATAACTCCAACCTGCCCATGCCTGATATCTCGCCTGAGGTCGATGGTGGTATCGAATTTGAGTGGTATATGTCAGGCAATCATGTTTTTACTATTAGCTTCGATGGAAAGAAAGTACTTGGCTATGCCGGTATGTTTGGTGAAGGGAATACGTTTTATGGCACTAGTAAAATCGATTCGGAGATACCTGAGGAGATACCTGATATTATTAGATGGAATATCTCAAAGTTTTCTTAGAAAAAATATAGGGTTCTGGCCAATTCCAGGAATGATTCAGAATACGGAGTCTATTACTAGGTTCTTGATTGCAGATGATATTCGCTCTTCAGACGAGACCATTAAACACAAGGCTTTCACTCCACCAACAGGCACATCCGAACTATCTGTGTATCGTATTTTTGGATTGAGCAGCACAACAATCTGGCGGATAGGCAAGTTTTTAGTTGAGCGTTATCGGAAAAAGCCGATCATTGGGAGAGCTGATGTCACCGTTGAGATCGTTGAACAAACTGTGTCTACATTGTATTTGAAGCGCACTTATGTTCCGCATCCCCGACATGCAAATATCAAAGGGTTCCCTTTTGTTCCATGCCCTAACCACGAACACAACGAAGTAATTCGTCAGACTCAAAAACAAAAGCAAAAAGCGATTTCTATGGAGCTTGCAAGGATCGCTAACCCTCCCATTAGAAGCTAACAGTATTTCCCACCAGAATCAAAAACTCCTCCTCACTGATCACCGCCACACCCAGCTCCTCGGCCTGGGCCCGTTTGGAGCCTGCGCCCGGTCCCGCCACCAGGTAATCGGTTTTGGCGCTTACCGAGCCGGACGCCCGGCCACCCAGCCGTTCCACGATATCCTTGGCCTCGGCCCTGGTCATGCGTTCCAGTGTGCCGGTAAAGACAACAGTCTTGCCCGCCAGCGGTGACTCTCCCCCTGGAGTCGCAGGCACCTCTTCCAATGTAACGCCCGCGTCCAATAAATCACGTATGACCGCCACATTAGACTCGTCCCCGATAAAGCGCATCAGGCCTTCGGCCACGATGGGGCCCACTTCGTCAATGCCCTCCAGCTCCTCGCGGGTGGCGCCGAGAAAGCGCTCCATGCTGCCGCTGAAATGGCGCTCCAGCACCCGGGACAGATGCTCACCCACATTGCGGATGCCCAGGGAATAGATCAGCCTAGCGAAGGTGGTACGTCTTGAGGCGGCAATGGCCGTAACCAGCTTTGTCGCGATCTTATCTCCCAGAGGAACCATCCTGGTGTCGTGGCCTTCCCTTGTCTTTACCTGTCTCTCGATCTCCACCTCGGACAGCTGCTCCCGTGTCAGGCGATAGACGTCGGCTACCGTCCGCACCTTACCTTCCGCAATCAGTTGCTCGATTATGCGCTGACCCAGACCGTCTATATTCATCGCCCCCTTGGAAATGAAGTGCTCGAAACTGCCCTGCACCTGGGCTGGACAGGCCAGGTTTACGCACCGCGCCACGGCCTCATCAGGGGGCCGGTAGACCTCATGACCGCAGGCCGGACAAATATCCGGCAACTTATACGGCTTGGCATGTGGAGGGCGCTTTTCCATGATGACCTGGACTACTTCGGGGATAACATCGCCTGCCCGCTGCACCAGGACCGTGTCACCGATACGCACATCTTTGCGGTCGATCTCGTCCTG
>DAOWIJ010000017.1 GCA_030640955.1 Fidelibacterota bacterium | reverse complement strand
CGGGCAGCTTCACCGACGCCGAGGCGCAATTGCGTGGCAACAGCGTCTATTTCACGGAGGCCGTCGTACCCATGCTGCCGCACCTGTTGTCCAGTGATATCTGCTCACTGAGGCCTGACGAGGATCGTCCCGTCCTCTCAGCCATGATCACGCTCACGTCCACCGGCGATGTGGAGGAGGTGCGCTTTCACCGGGCCATGATTCGCAGCCGCCACCGTTTTACTTACGAAGAGGTACAGGACATTCTCCAGTCCAGATCGGGACCGTGGTATCAGCTGCTCGATGATCTGCGGCGGATTACCTCCGGGCTTTATGCCAAACGGGTGGCCGCTGGCAGCGTCGATTTCGATATCCCCGAACCGTTGCTTGAATTGGACGAATACGGAGTACCCCACCATATCCGGCCTTCTCAGCGGCTTGATAGCCACCGTATGGTGGAGGAATGCATGCTGCTGGCCAATCGCCTGGTGGCCGAACGGGTTCCCCAGGCCAAGCCGCGCAAGCCCTTTCTCTATCGTGTGCACGCCCAGCCGCCCCAGGACCAGATCAGGAAATTGACCTCCTTACTGGGTAAACTGCGCCTGCCGGAGTTACCGGCCGGTAAGGTTACCAGCAGTCACGTGCGAGACCTGCTTCAAGCCCTGGCCGATTCACCTTACCGGGACCTGATTGAGACTATTACTATCAGGTCCATGGCGAAGGCGCTCTATTCCGCTGACGAGCAACCGCATTTCGGGTTGGCGTTCCCGCTGTATACCCACTTTACCTCCCCAATCCGGCGCTATTCCGATCTTATCGTTCACCGGCTGGTTTCGGCCTACCTGTTGGATGGCAAAATGCCGCGGCCCGGGCTGAAGGCGCTGGCCAGTGTGGCTTCCAGCTGTTCGGAGCGTGAGCAAACAGCGCTTCGGGCTGAGCGGGCCTATCAAAGGCTGAAGGAATTGCGCTTTCTGGCCACCCAGGTCGGCAAATCTTTTGACGGCGTCGTCTCCGGTGTGCTGCCCAGCGGCATTTTTGTCCAGATCAGGGAGTTCCTGGTGGACGGTTTCGTGAGCCAACAATGGCTGAATGACGACATCTACCAGTATGATGAGGGACATTACGCCCTGCGCGGCAAACATACGGGCCGTGTTCTGCAGCTGGGGCAGGAGGTCCATATTCAGGTCAGGGATGTCTCTGTTGAACGACGGTTTGCCGATTTCATACTGGTAGACGGTGAATCCTGAGTATGCCGCGAGAACAAGGGTCAAGCGAAAAGTGCTAGTGGGTACTCACGTTTCTGGGCAACTTTGCGGTTACCCGTGTCGACCGCATTTACTCAGACATCAACCATATCAATGAGGATTTAATAATCACCGGAATGAACACATATCTCAGCAGAGCGCAACCGATCCTGATTTTCATCGGACTCCTTTTGGGAGCTGTGAATTGCGATTACAAGCCGCCATCCATAGGGCCTGAGGATCTGTTGATAGTAGTGGCGTCGGAGCAGGACCGCCCCCTGCTGGAGCCCTTACTGACCAACCTTTTTGACTGGGTCGTCCATACACCTGCCCCTGAGCAGCTGCTCAAGATCAAGTGGGTCGACCCCATCGATTTTGAGGACTACCGCAAGTACCATAACCTGATTGTGGCTTCACTTTCAAATCCGGTGGACTCAACCGGTGACATTCTCGCTCGCCATATATTGGGTTCCGAGCGTGTAACCGCCGCCCTGGAAGGGGGCAACCCCGTATTTACCGCCGCCAATTATCTCGCCAAGGGGCAGATATTCATGGGAATCACGGCCCATAGCGCTGTACATGCCCGGGAGGAACTGGATCGCCTGAAATACTGGATTCTGGAACAGTTCGATCAGCAGATCAGGGTTCGCCAGGAGGCAATCGTTTTTAAATATCGTGACGAAGTTAAACTGACGAACGAATTACATGAAGCTTACGGTTTCAGAATGAGATTCCAACATGGCTACATCAAGGTAAAGGAGCGGGCGGAGAAGGATTTTGTATGGCTGGGCCGGGGCTATCCATATCGTTGGCTGGCGGTGCACTGGATCGATAAGGCCGATACCTTGCACCTGACCCGCGACTATTGTTGGGACCGGATGGACTACATTGCAGACGAACTTTTTGCGGACATTTTCGTTGATTCAATGTTCCGCAGCAGTGATCCGGCCTTTCAAAACGAGCACGAAATACTCATACTGCGCGGTATCTGGGGGCATCGTACGCAGACCGCCGGCGGACCCTTCGTTACCTATATTTTCAGGGATAAGCGTCAAAACCGGGTCTATTTCGTGACCGGGATTGTGTTCCACCCCAGTGGCTCCAAAGCTATGCTCCTGAAGCGGCTGGAAGTCATGATGCGAACCATGCACACCTTTGATGAACCACCCCTTAAAAGCTATAATGGAAGAGATTCGCTAACATGAAGAAAGTAGCAGTTCTCATGGGTAGTGAAACGGATCGGCCAATCATGGAAGCCGCGCTGCCCTACCTTGAAAAATTCAGCATTCCATATGAAGTCAGCATAATGTCGGCCCATCGCAATCCTGCTGATGTGGAGAAGTTTGCCACCGCTGCCAGGGACCAGGGATTTGGGGTGATTATAGCCGGGGCCGGCATGGCCGCGCACCTGGCGGGCGCAGTGAAAGCTCACAGCAGTCTTCCGGTAATCGGTGTACCGTTGCCAGGGGGCCTTTCCGATGGGCTGGACGCGCTGCTCTCGACCGTGCAGATGCCCAAGGGCGTACCGGTAGCAACCATGAGCGTAGGTAAAGCAGGTGCTATTAACGCGGCCGTACTGGCAGCCGAAATACTCTCCCTGGAAGAGCCTGAACTGGTTACGAAATTAGGCGCCTTCAAAGCCGCCGGCGCCATACTTTAAATGCCTGACAGAATACTCATAACGGGAGCAGCAGGACAGCTGGGTAGCGCCTTATGCGCAGCGCTGGAGAGTGAGTATGACCTTCTAAGGACTGATATTGCAACCGGCCCATCAGCCGATATTGCCCTGGATATCACTTCGGCGCATCAGGTCGACCGGCTATTTAGCGACCATCAGCCTGCGGTGGTGATCAATACGGCGGCCTTTACCGATGTAGACGGCAATGACCGTGAACCTGAAACAGCGCAAAAGATCAATCTGCTGGGTGTTGAACACCTGGTGGAAGCGGCCGCCCGTAGCGGCGCCAGGGTCATTCAAATCAGTACCGATTACGTCTTTGATGGCAGCAACGGGCCATACCTGGAGACCGATCCTGTGAATCCTCAGAGCGTCTATGGCCATACCAAGCTGGCCGCTGAGAAGATTACTCTGGCACAGGGAAAAAATCTGGTAATACGCACAAACGTCCTGTTTGGCCCAGACCTGACGGCCAGGGCCAGCTTCGTACGCTGGGTGGTAGAATCGTTGCAGGCGGACGAAACAATCAGGGTGGTGGATGACCAGATAAATAATCCTACACTGACCATCCACATGGCCGATGCAATTAAGATTGCCGTAGAGCGGGAAGCAGCCGGTCTTATGCATTATGGCGGTCTGGAATTTGCCTCGCGTTATCAATTCGCGCGGCAGATCGGTGAGCATTTCCAGCTGCCCCTGGACAACATATTGCCGATAGCCACTGTCGAATTAAAGCAACTCGCGCCACGGCCACTAAATGGCGGCCTGATCTGCAGCCGGATGAAAATGGAACTGGGAGTTGAGAACTACAATATCAGGGCTGCACTTCAGGCCGCTTTTCCGGTAAATTGAGCCATGACGAAAGCCGCCGGTAAAAAGAAAATCCTGATCATATCGCCCACCTATAACGAGCGCCGAAACATTGTGTACTTATTCCGGCGGCTGCATAAAGCGGTGCCCGAGGCCCACGTGCTGATTGTTGATGACAACTCCCCGGATGGGACAGGAGACTACGTTAAGACACGCGCAGCCAAGGATAAGTGGATTCACGTGCTTCAGAGGCCCGGCAAAATGGGCCTGGGCACGGCCTACTGCGCGGGCTTCAGGTGGGCGCTGAAAAGAAAGTATGATTATATTATCCAGATGGACGCCGACCTGTCCCACAATCCCGACCAGGTACCTGATGTATTGGAGGCTGTTAAGGATTATCATGTGGTAATCGGCAGTCGCTACATTAAAGGTGTCAATGTTGTCAATTGGCCCCTGAGCCGCTTGATTCTCAGTTGGTCCGCTAATATTTACGCCAAGGTGATTACCGGTGTGCCAGTGTGGGACCTGACCGGCGGTTTCAAGTGCTGGCGCAGGGAGGTCCTGGCCAACCTTAATATCGAGACCCTGAAGTCTGAAGGCTATTCGTTCCAGATTGAAACCACGTTCAGGGCATATCAAAAGGGTTACTCGATCAAGGAAGTTCCCATCGTCTTCGTCGACCGCATCGAAGGCGACTCAAAGATGTCAAAGAATATTATCTGGGAAGCGGTCTGGCTGGTGATCAGACTGAAACTTCAGCACGTGGCTGCCAAAATTCGCAAAAAGTATTTTCAGCCGGAAGAGACGGGTAAAACCACCGAATCATGAGACTCTCCGTTGTTGTAGTCAGCTACAACGTCCGCGAGTTCGTCAAGCAGTGCCTTGACTCCCTCTTCAGTGCCGGCTTTAGCGGGGATCTGGAGATTGTGCTGGTTGATAATAACTCCCATGACGGCACCGTCGGCATGGTTGAGCGCAGATTTCCCCAGGTCAGAATAATTGCCAATGATCATAACCGCGGCTTTGCGCCAGCCCTGAACCAGGGATTGCGCGTTGCTGCCGGGGATTACATCCTGTCCCTTAATCCCGACACGATCGTGGAGGAAAGTACCTTACAGGTGCTGGCCGATTATCTGGAAGCTGATCCTGAAGTCGGTCTGGTGGGACCCAAGATTCTCAACAGTGACGGTACCTTTCAGTCCGCGGCCAAGCGCAGTTTTCCCACACCCTGGGTGGCATTGACCCGTTTCCTGGGGTTGGCCTACCTGTTTCCCCGAAGCAGATGGTTCGGCCGCTATGCACTGGCATACCTCAGTCCCGATGAAACTCACGAGGTAGACGCCGTCAGTGGATCGTGCATGTGTTTTCCCGCGCGCCTGCTGAACGATGTGGGGTATATGGATGAAGATTTCCGTTTGGGTGGGGATGACCTGGATTACTGCTATCGCGTACACCTGGCCGGTTACAAGGTGCATTACCTGCACGCAACGCAGATTATCCACTACAAGGGGATGTCCCGGGTGCTGGCCCCATTTCAGAATTGGCGTCTGCATTTTGAGGCCATGGCCAGATTTGCCCGCAAATACCCGTCGTTGACAGGCGGCTTATTTTCGCTGGCCATGATCAGGGTTGCCATCCAACTCCTGGCTCTAATTACCTATTTGAGAAACTATCTGGCGACATTCTCCTCACTGATCATCGATGCCTTTGTCATCGGCCTTTCATTTGTGTTGATGATCACGGCCAGGTTTCTGCCGGATCCGCAGTTCGCGATGAAGGGTGTTCTGCTCACGTATGCGCCCGTCGTGGCCGTCTATATCATCCTGTGGTTGATGATAGGTGGCCTGTTCCAGATTTATGGCCGTTACGTGCTCAGCTATAGTCGCGCGCTGGTGGCGTCGCTGGTGGGCTTTCTGGTGATTGCAACTCTGACCTACCTGGTAAGGGAGGTGGCTTATTCGAGGCTGGTACTGGTGTCCTCATCGGCGCTGGTGGCGGTACTGCTTACCGGCTGGCGGTTATTGATCCATTTGCGCCAGGCCACTTATAAAGTGGGGGACAGCTACCGCCGCATGCGCCCTTCCATATTCTCCCGCCGTGCGGTCATATTGGGAATGGGTAGCGAAGGTCAGAGAATCGGGAACCTCCTTCTGAAGCGTCCTGATATGGGGCTTGATCTAATCGGTTTTATAGATATTGCCGCACCCGAGGAGCGGCCTTCAGGACTATTGCTACCCTTTATCGGCACTACTGATGAGTTGCGGGCACTGGTTGCGCTTCATCGCCTCCAGGAAGTGATCGTTGCGGCGGAACAATTCAGCAATGAAGATATCATGGATATCCTGGAGGCAACGCGCGATCTGCACCTGTTGTTTCGAATTGTGCCCCACGAGGATGAATTCATGTTAGGGCGGACCGATGTTGAGAACATCGGTGACCTGCCCATGATGGAAATGGAAGTGTCGCTGTATCATCGTTTTCACCGGATGACAAAGAGGATGTTTGATATCATACTGTCACTGACTGTGGTGCTGCCGCTTTTGCCGTTCTGGCCTGTGCTGATACTATTATTTGGCTTGCAGAAGGAGGTGATCTGGAATATTGATGGCAGTACCAGCCGTATCTGGCTCCATAGACGAGGCCCCAAATTTATCCGGCGACTGCCGCTGATGTGGGTTATTCTCCGGGGCAGGGTCAGTTTTGTCGGGGCAGAGGTTGTGTCGGCAAATGAGACTGATCCCCAGCTGCTCTTTAAACCCGGTTTGACCGGCCTGAACCAGTTGCGCCGTTACTCCGGTCGTTCTGAAGCAGCTCGCAGTTACCAGCGCTACTATTTGCAGCACCAGTCACTTACATTTGATGTGGAAGTCTTGCTGAAATCAATATTCGGCATTTGAAGCAATACACGGGGATCATGAAGTATTGACAGTGCCTTTCCGCTGGCATAACGTCTCATTAATTCTACTGTATCTGTTAAGAGAATATCTCGATGGCAAAATATATCCTGGAATTTGAAAAACCGCTCAGGGAACTTGAGGACAAGATCAAGTCCACCAAGGTGACCGCTCTGGAACGGGGCATCGATATGTCCAAAGAGATCGATGGCCTGCAGGAAAAGTTGAAGAAGGCGGCAGAGGATTTTTATAAAAACCTCACCAGGTGGCAGCGGGTGCAGATGGCCCGACATCCGGAGCGGCCCCATTCCATGGACTATATCGAGGCCATGACCGATTACTGGTTCGAGCTCCACGGTGATCGCCATTATGCCGATGATAAGGCCATTGTTGGGGGTATCGGAACCATCGGCGGTAAAAAGATGATGATCATTGGTCAGCAGAAAGGCCGCGGTACCCGCGACAACCTGTACCGCAACTTCGGTATGCCCAATCCCGAAGGCTACCGCAAGGCCCTGCGCTTGATGCAGCTGGCGGCCAAATTCAGGGTGCCGGTACTGTCGTTGGTGGATACCATCGGCGCCTACCCTGGCCTGGGAGCTGAGGAGCGGGGTCAGGCCGAAGCAATTGCCCGCAACCTGATGGTCATGTCCACCCTTAAGGTTCCTATAGTGATTATCGTCATCGGTGAAGGCGCATCGGGTGGCGCCCTGGGTGTCGGGGTGGGAGACCGCCTGTTCATGCTGGAGAACACCTGGTTCTCGGTGATCAGTCCTGAAGGCAGCGCCTCCATTCTATACCGCGACGCCAGCAAGGCCATGGAAGCGGCCGACGCCATGAAAGTGGCCCCCGATGACCTGGTGAAAATGGGTATCTGCGACCAGGTACTGCCTGAGCCAATAGGTGGAGCACATCAGGATCCGGAGACTTCTATTGCCACCGTGAAAAAGGCCATATTGGCGAGCCTGACGGAACTGGAAGGTCTTGCGCCGGAGGAGCTGGTGGCCCAACGCATTGCCCGCTACGACAAACTAGGGCAGTGGCAAGAGTAGACATCACCCACCGCTACAAAATGCGGGTGATCTACGCCCAGACCGACCGCATGAACGTGGTCTACTACAGCCGCTACTACGAATTTTTTGAGGCCGCCCGCAGCGCCCTGCTGCGCCGCATCGGGATACCATACACTGAACTGGAAAAGGAAGGCTACATGCTGCCGGTGGTGGAGAGCCATTGCCGCTATCACGGCACCGCCACTTTTGAGGATGAACTCACTATAGAGTCCCACATGGACGAGACTCCCAAGGCGAAATTGAAAATTTCATACAAGGTATTCAAGCCGGGCCGCGATGATCCCATCGTCACCGGCTACACCGTGCATTCTTTCACCAACGCCCGGATGCGGCCGGTGAGGGCGCCGGCGATGTTCCTGGAGCGGCTGGAGGCCTATTCCGGCCAGGCGCTGGAGGACTAGGGACGATTCTTTCCCATGAATATTTTAGGTGCTGTGATCAATATCTGGCAACGAAACGGGTTTGACTGGTATAGAAACAGCCATTGCCCGTTCATAGCCATTTTCTGTGCTTTTTTCATCTGTAGCGGTACTCAATTAGAGGCGCAACAGGTTGGGATTGTAAGTGGCAGGGTAGTGGATGAAGGTGGTAACCCGCTTCAGTACGTCAACGTTTTTTTCACCGACGGAATTGAAGGCGCCATGACGGATGAAAATGGTCGCTTTGTCATTGAGACCCTGCGTTTTGGTGAGCGCACATTAAGGGTGTCCCATATTGGCTACGAACAGAAGGATATCGAGGTCATCGTTTCCGTTGCCCGCCTGGTAGACCTGACCATCCAGATGGAAGAATCCTTAATTGAAATGGAGACTATCACCATCAGCGCCAGTTCATTCACCATGGCAGACGAGGAAGGCCAGACCCTCACCAGCATGGACGTGGTGACCACAGCCGGTGCATCGGCGGATATTTTCCGCGCCATCCAAACTTTACCTGGGGTGACCCAGGTGGATGAGGGGGCCGGGATGTTTGTCCGGGGTGGCGATGTTTCCGAAACTGTTATCTTACTGGACCAGGCCACTTTGTCCCACCCTTACCGGTACGAATCTGACACCGGGGGGTATTTCGGTATGATCAGCCCTTTTCTCTTGTCCGGTACTTACTTCTCATCGGGAGCATTTTCGGCAAAATATGGTAATGCCCTTTCCGGTGTGTTGGCCATGGAGTCCCTGGGGATGCCTGATGCCAGGGCGCTTCAGGTCAGCATGGGGCTGGCGGCCCTTTCTCTGGGGGCCGATGTCCCGGTTATGCCGAACAAATTGGGCCTCCGGTTCTCGGGCAATTATTCCAATACCAGGCCGCTTTTTTGGGTCAACGGGGGTCTCGATAGGTTTGAGGAGCTGCCCGTATCCGGGGACGGGAATCTGAGTGTAATCTATCGGTATTCTCCTCAAGGTAAATTAAAGCTTTCCAACTATTTCAACCAGGACGATATTGGTGTCGGGTACCAATCGCCGGAATTTGAAGGTACTTTTGTCAGCGGCACTGATAATTTACTGAGCAATATGCAGTGGCAGCACGTATCTAGCCGGGACTTTTTACTCAAGTCAAGTCTTTCGAGAAACCTTTTTCATCAAGAACTGGAGGTGGGCAGTCTGGCGCTGAATATATCCGATAAGTTTTTGAAATGGCGAACAGATATAGTCTATCCCGCAACTGACAGGCTGAAAATAAACAGTGGATTTGAGGCAGATCGTTTAGCCACTAATATCAGCGGTTCGGTGCCGGAAGACGAGAATGACCTTTCTCCTGACGGACCGGTGAGAACACTCACCACTGATTACTCAACCCATCATGCCGGTCTGTACTTGGAAAGCGAGGTTAATATTACTCCTCGTCTGTTTACCATCGGGGGTCTGCGCGTCGATTATCTTGATGGCAGTAACGATTTAACAGTGGATCCCCGCATTTCTTTGGGCTATCGTGTTACGGATACCCAAATCATCAAATTGGCTACGGGGCTGTATCATCAATACCCAAAGGCACAGTTTCGAGATGCTGAATACGGAAATCCCGATTTGGAACCGCTTTACGCCGGGCACTATGTTGCCGGCTACGAGTTGAAGTCAGAATTGACCAATTTCAAGATGGAGCTTTACTACAAGGATTATAGCAATTTACCCCTGGAAGTTCCGGAGGATTCCGTGATTAATTATTCCAGCGATGGATATGGCTACGCATACGGTGCGGATGTCTTTTTAAAAGGGAATTTGCCTTTTATCGGCGGTTGGATTTCCTACTCCTATTTGATATCGGAAAGAGAGGAGCTCGATCACCTGAGATTGGTCCCCACCGATTATGATATCCGCCACAATTATACCGCCGCCTTGAAGACCCGGATTGGGATGAGTAACTCCCTGAGCCTGACGTATCGATACACTTCAGGTAAGCCCTATACACCCGCTCTTGAGAAATGGAACGCAGCGCGCCTGCCGCCTATTCAGAGGCTGGACATGAGCTGGAGCCATTTTCGCCCGTTTGGCGATGGGAGTTTTATCGTCTTTTATGGCGCCGTTTCCAACCTCCTTGACCGGCAAAACATTTACGGATACCTATACTCATCCAATTATCGAGAACGAACAGTATTAAGGAGTACCTTTGGTCGCAGCTATTACTTTGGATTGACCGCAGTTATCATGTGAGAATAGGATAACCGTACGGGGGTTTTAAGTTTTCAGGTCTAATTATGGCAATTATACAGGGAGGGCTAAATGAGAAAACTGATCATTCTAGGCCTTGTCCTACTCGCACCGTGCTTATGGGGGCAGACTCTCGGTGAGTATGTCGTCCAAGGGAAGGAGAAAATCGCGTCAGCCGTTTCCAGCTGGGATAAGGACAAGATGCTGTCGGCGCGCGCTCATTTCGAACGGGTCCTGGCCCTGGGAGAAAAAGAATGGCTGCTGAATTACTATATTGCTTACTGTGACTATCGCCTGGCAACCTACGCATTGAGTGAGGAGGATAAGAAGTCAACAATGGGTTTTATAAATGATGGTCTGGCCCGTCTTAAGCGAAGTATACAGCAGAACTCCGAATTTGCCGAATCCTATGCTCTCATGTCATCCCTCTACGGACTTAAAATCAACTTACGGCCCTGGGCCGGGTTTTTGTATGGGCCGAGGTCAGGCAGGTATCTTGCTACGGCTCTGGCGCTCGGGCCCTCCAATCCTCGGGTTCATTATATTCAGGGGATGTCGTCCTTCCATACGCCGGAGAGGTTTGGTGGCGGTAAGAAGAAAGCGAAGAGCGTCCTTGAAGAAGCGATTATGCTATTCTCCAGTGAAGACGTAAGTCCGCTTATGCCGGATTGGGGTTATAGTGAAGCCTATGGCTGGCTGGGATTGTGCGAATTAGATTTAGGCGACACTACATCAGCGAAACTACATTTTGACAAGGCCCTGGACATCGATCCTGAAAATAATTGGGTGAAGTATCGGCTGCTGCCAGGATTGGACAGCAATGAATCTCCGTAAATTTGCTTGGATTTAATGGATTTAGCGGTATTCCCTAAATTCAATGTAGCATAATCTTTTTGATAGGCATAAAGTCGTTATGACCACAATCGACTCCCCATCTAAGAACCTGCCCCCGGACAAATTCCGTCGCCGCCAAAAGGCCTTCGAGCAGGTTCGCGCGCAGTACCGGGATGAAATCGCCCGGATTCGGCAGGGGGGCGGTGTCAAGGCCATTGAGCGGCAGCACTCTAAAAAGCGGCTCACCGCCTGGGAGCGCATCGAGCTGCTTAAGGATGAGGGCAGTGATTTCCTCGAACTGGGCCTGTTTGCTGCCTGGGGCATGTACGAGGAGTACGGCTCGCCGCCGGCCGCCGGCCTGATCGCCGGTATCATCAAGGTGGCAGGCCATGATACAGTAGTAGTGGCCAACGACGCCACCGTAAAGGCCGGCGCCTACTTCGAGGTGACCCTCAAGAAAAACCTGCGGGCCCAGGAGCTGGCCCTGGAGAATCACCTGCCCATAGTCTACCTGGTGGATTCGGCGGGCGTCTTTCTGCCGCTTCAGGACCAGGTGTTCCCGGACGAGGCCCACTTCGGACGCATCTTCTACAACAACGCCCGTATGTCGGCCCTGGGCATACCCCAAATCGCCGCTGTCATGGGTCCCTGTGTGGCCGGTGGCGCCTACCTGCCGGTCATGTGCGACAAGTATATCATGGTGGAGGGTTCCAACATGTTCCTGGCGGGGCCAGCCCTGGTAAAGGCGGCCATCGGGCAGGATATCGACGCCGAAACCCTGGGCGGGGCCACCACCCACAATGCCATTTCCGGCACCGCCGATTACCACGAGCCCGACGACGCGGCGGCCCTGGAACGGGTGTGCTCCATTATGGCTTCCATTAATCATCCCACGGCCAGGGCCTTTAATCGGGCCGCTACCCGTGAACCGCTATATTCGGCTGATGAGATCCCCGGTTTCATCTACCCGCCCGAGACCACCCAGTACGATCTGAAGGAGCTCCTGGCCCGTCTGCTGGACGGCAGCGAGTTCGACGAATACAAAGCCACCTATGGCAAGACCCTGGTGTGCGGTACGGGCCGGCTGGGCGGCTACGCGGTGGGCATCGTGGGTAACCAGAAAGTGAGCACCCGGTCCGGGTCCGGGGAGATGCAGATGGGCGGTGTGATCTACTCCGACGCCGCCGACAAGGCCGCCCGCTTCATCATGAACTGCAACCAGGACCGAGTACCAATCATCTTCATCCACGA
The DNA here is from genome assembly GCA_030640955.1 of Fidelibacterota bacterium. Lineage (GTDB taxonomy): Bacteria > Fidelibacterota > Marinisomatia > SCGC-AAA003-L08 > TS1B11 > DAOWIJ01. The sequence continues at coordinate 1,266 of DAOWIJ010000017.1, read as the reverse complement.
CGTGAACGGCTTCATGGTGGGCCGGGACGCCGAGTGGGGCGGCATTGCCAAGGACGGCGCCAAGATGGTCAACGCCGTGGCTAACAGCACAGTGCCCAAGATCACCCTGGTGATCGGCGGCAGCTACGGGGCGGGAAACTACGCCCTGTGCGGCAAGGCCTACAATCCGCGGTTCATTTTCGCCTGGCCCACGGCCAGGATCGCCGTTATGGGTGGCGCCCAGGCGGCCAACACACTGGCTGATATTCAACTGGCCCGTATGAAAAACGCCACTGATGCCGACCGCAAACGCATTGTCTCCGAAGTGAAGGAGCGCTACGAGGTGCAGTCCGACCCCCGCTACGCCGCCGCCCGTCTGTGGATCGACGAGATCATCATGCCCGGCGAAACCCGCCAGACGCTCATCCGCTGCCTGGAACTGTGCGACCACCAGACCGAAATGCCGGCGCCAAGGTTTGGTGTGCTGCAGGTGTAATAAACCTGCTCCGTACACCTGTAGGGGCGTATCGCCATACGCCCCTACGTCTTGCACATTCATTGGCCCTACCGTAAACTTCATTTGACAAGGGCCGTTGAAACCGAAGAGGTAATGGAATGAGACTACTGAACTATCGAATTATGCTTAGAAAAGAAACCGAAGGGGGATATACAGTTATAGTCCCATCGCTGCCGGGTTGTATCACCTACGGCGATAACATCGAACAGGCAACTGAAATGGCAAAAGAAGCCATAGAACTATATCTTGAGAGCCTTAAAGCGCATGCTGAGGATTGATGAAGGTCAGAGAAGTCATCAGACTTATGGAGCATGACGGATGGTACCTTGTCCGAACCAAAGGCAGTCATCGGCAGTTCAAACATCCAGCCAAACAAGGAACAGTGACAGTGGCCGGGAAGCCAGGTTTGGAATTGCCTCCTGGAACCCTGAACAGTATCTTGAAAAGAACCGGACTTAAAATCAGACAACAAGGGTAGATGTATGCAGTACGTGGTAGTGGTTGAGAAAACAGAAAAGAACTATGGGGCCTATGTTCCCGATCTTCCAGGTTGCGTTGCCGTTGGCGATACCAGAGAGGAAACACTCAAACTGATACGGGAGGCCATCGAACTGCACTTACAGAGCATGCAAACAGACGGCGAGCCCATACCTCCAACCGCGACCACCGCAGAGCTGGTTGAGGTTTGAGCTAACGCCCGCCTGTGCGTGGACGAGATCATCATGCCCGACGAGACCCGCCAGACACTCATCCGTTGTCTTGAGTTATAT
>DAOWIJ010000066.1 GCA_030640955.1 Fidelibacterota bacterium | reverse complement strand
TCAATGGCAACCTGCTGTCACTGCCGGCCATGAACTCGTTTGGCAAGCGGGGCATCGGTAACGAGAGTGTTTACAATCAGGGCTTCGCCTTTGTCATCTATCTGGCGGACCGTTTCGGTTCTGAAGTGCTGAGCGCCGTTGCCGATGACCTGGCGGCGCCTTTGTCCATATCAGTGAGCAGGGCCCTGAAGCGGGCTACGCGCGCCGATGGCAACCAGCTCTATCGCGAATGGCAGGCCGAACTGGAGGACCGTTACACCCGGGAAATGGCCCGCGTGAAGCGCAATGAAGTGAAAGGGGAAATCATCATCAATACGGGGACGGCCAGTGTTCACCCCGTCTGGCATCCCACCGCCGGCAGGTTTGCCTATCTGTCCAACGGTGAGTCCGATTATTTCGGGCAGACGGCCCTGTATATCCACGATTTTGAGACCGGCAAATCGGAGAAAATAAGCGCCCACGCCACCTCAGCGCCCTGCTGGTCGGCTGATGGCGCGACGCTTTACTACACGGCCCGTGGCAAACCTGATAAAACAGGCGCGCGCTGGCTGGACCTTTATGCCTATGATCTGGATAGCGAGAAAGAGGAGCGCCTGACGTACGGGCAGCGCGCTACCTCCCCTGTGATACTCAGCGGCGATACATCCATAGCGTACCTCACCGTTCATGACGGTACGTCAAACGTTATGCTTTATAGCCTGACCGATGGGTCCGTGGCTGGCCTTACCCAGCTCACCCACGGCGAGTATCTGTACTCACTGACCTGGGATCCGGCGGGCTGGCGCTTAATTACCGACGCCACCTATAATCACGGCCGGGAACTGCTCCAGATCGATATTGACAATGGAACCATAGCGCCATATAAGCCAGCCGTACCGGCCTCCGGAGCCGATAACCGCGAGCCGTTTCGCACAGGGGACGGCCTGCTTGTCAGCAGCAACGCTTCAGGTGTGTTCAATCTGCAAAAGATGGGTGACGATGGAACTGTTGACTATGTAACCAATGTAACCGGCGGAGCATTTATGCCATCGGCCAATTCCGCCGGCCAGATATTGTACAGCCTGTTTGAAGACGGAGCTTATAAGATCGCGCTTCTGGCAGAACCGCCGGCCCTGGCTGATTCCGTCGTCGGTATTGCTCCCGACCACTACCATGGCCGTCCCCTGTCAGACCAACTGGAACCGGATACTACCGTAGTGGGCAAACCATACGTTGAGGCTGTCTCACGACCTTTCCTCATTCCGCGCCTGATGATCGATTACGGCACCATCAAGCCGGGCTTCTACTTCTACGCCACTGAAGTGCTTGACAAGCTGCTCATGTTCGGTGGGGCCAGCGTCAATAGCATTTTCGATACCGACTATTTCCTCCTGTTCGAGTTTGCCAAGCTGAAACCTACCTTGTATGCCGAAATCTATGCCATTTCCAGGCATATCAAACAGGAATTCGTCTACTTTACCAGGGAGGGCAAGGAAGATTTGCGGTTTAATTTATTCCAGGCTGTTGTCGGGGGGAGGGCGCCGTGGAAAAGCCAAAAATTCTGGCTGGAGGTGGTACACAGCCGCTTCCGAACCGCGTTGACACAGGAAATTGAGGATTTTACCGGTGAGGCCTCGTTTGAGTATTACGTGGGCACTTCTCTTAATCTGCGCTGGAACTACAATCAGATACCTCCCCAGTATTGCGGCAATATGTTCCCATCTAAAGGATTTAGCCTCAGCAGCGATATTTCCTTAGAGCGAAATAACCTGGTGGCCGGCTTTGACCTGAATGAGGACTTTGGCACTTATGGACCTGTTTTTGACGCTAACAATACTGTCCGCGTGGTGCTAAATTTGCAAAAGAATTTTACGTTGCATCACGAGCGCAAAATTGGCGTGGCGGTTGAGTCCGATCTCGGTTGGCTCTCGAATGGCAAGATTGACGATTTCTTCTACTTTTTCGGGGGCGGCCCACCGGGATTACGCGGTCTGACGTACTATGATACGACTGCCCAGGGCACCAATCTGGCAATTCTGACAACGACGGCGCGGTTCCCGGTCCTGCTGGAAAAAAACATCCCGCTGGGGCAACTGATTGTGCAAAATGCCTCGATTGGTGTGATCTTGCAGGCCGGTGACGCGTTCAACGGCGCATGGCTGGGGCATCGCTACAAGTCATCAGGCGGCCTGGAAATTAGATTGTCCGGCCGCAGCTTTTATGTGTTTCCCTTTGCCCTCAGTTACGAAATTAACCGTCTGCTGAGCACAGGCTTTAAGGATTACCGGCACTCAGTAACATTGCTGTTCGATTTTTAACAGGAGCGATTACTTTGATAAGAACATTATCCCTCAGTTTCCTGACATTGAACCTGCTATGGGCTGTTACGCCGGGTAGCGGAAATCTTCCCGATCCAGGCAGTCCACTCATGGCTGGCCTGTTAAATCACAACTACCAGCAGGCCACGCCGGCCGATAGCGCCGACGATCTGTTGGCTGCACCCTCGGCCCGCTTCCCCGGCAAGGCCATGATGCTCTCACTGGCAGTGCCCGGCGCGGGACAGTTATACTCCGGCAGAAAGCTGCGTGCCGCCGGCTTTATCACCGTGGAGGTAGCTGCCTTCTGGCTATGGAATACTAAGAATACACAGGGGTTTGACCAGATCGACAAATACGAAGATTACGCCAACGAGCACTGGGATTTTCTTAGGTGGCTCACCACGGCCGAGGATTTTACCATTGAATTAGGCTGGGACGATATAAAGGATATGGGAACCGCCGGCACACACAGCCTTGAATACTATGTGGATATTGATGCTGACGCGAATGGCATCCCCGATATTTTTGGGGATACAAAAAATGATGCTCAAGAGCTGCTCGAGTATGTCGGGATCGATTCTATGCGAACCAGACTGAATGTTAAGAAGAACCACGAGTATTATGAGAACATCGGCAAGTATAATCAATTTTTCTCAGGTTGGGAAGACTCGGATCCTGATAATCCGGATATCCGGGAAACCAAATCGGGACCCCTGGCCTGGAGCGACAAACGTGACGAATACCTCACCATGCGTGAAAAAGCCAACAGCCTGCGGGCCACGGCCACCTACGCCATATCCGCGATCATGTTCAACCACGTTCTGAGCGCGGTTGATGCTCTCTTTACGGCCGCTGCAGCCAACCGCCAGAAACAGGGCACGCAAATTGGAGGCCGATTAATGTATAATCCCAAAAGTGCCAGCGGTATAGGTGGTATTCAGTTGACTTATTCCTGGTAATATATAGTCTGATCATAACATGCTGATAATAAAGAGATATGGCTGGCTGAGCCTGGTTCTGATCGGTCTGATTTTGATCGGCTGCGCCGGCAGGGACTCCCGTGGTCAACTGGAGCCGGAGGAGCACTTCGCCAAGGCTCAAGATTTATTTGCCAGGGAAAAGTGGGCTCGGGCGGCTGAGGAATTCAACTGGGTAGTGCTCAACAATCCCGCGGGTAATCGGGCCGCGGAAGCCCAGTATTATTATGCCGAATGCCTCTTTCAACAGAAACTGTATGTGGAGGCTGAACTGGAGTATGAACGCCTGCTACGGCGCTGGGCCAATACCGAGCATTTGGTGGAGGCGAGGTACCGCTCAGTGCAATGCCTGGTGGAGCAGTCGCCCAAGTACTATCATGATCAAGGTATCACGGGTGAGGCGGTTGACGAACTGCAGCAGTTTATCGATGATTTCCCCGATAGCGAGTATGTGGACGAGGCGGAAAAGCTGATCGATGAGTTGCGCTTCAAGATCGCCCGGAAGTATTATGAAGCCGGCAGGCAATACCTGAAATGGGAGGAGTCTGAATCGGCGCGTCTTTACTTCAACCGGGTGCTGACCCTATACTACGATACTGAGTTGGCTGATCAGGCACGGCTTGGCATGGTAATCTCGTTCCTGATCGAAGAAGATAGTGTCGGAGCACAAGCTTATCTGGAGGAGTCGCTCGAACGTTTTTCGAGCCTGAAATTGTTGAAGGAAGCAGAAAATTTTATCGCTCGGGCACAGGAGGGTAAATTTGATCTGGCCTTTTACCAGCGGCTCTATAAATGAGGCGTATCGGTATTTTCGGTGGTACCTTCGATCCGCCGCACCGCGCCCATTATCAGATGGCCCAACAGGCAACGGCGCTGATGCGCCTGGATCTGCTTTTCCTGGTGCCCGCGTGGCAGGCTCCACTGAAGAACGATACCCCCATTGCTTTACCTGCGCAGAGAGCGGCCATGCTCGATCTCATGGCAGGCGCCAATAAAAGCTGGCAGGTCTTGACCTACGAGATTGAACAAGCTCGACCGGTGCCAACTATCGAAACCCTGGAATATTTGATGGGTAGCCAGGCGCATGCTGAATACTATGTAATTGTGGGCAAAGATCAGGCAAAACAAATACACCGTTGGTACCGTTGGGAGGATTTGGCGGCCAAAGCGAGATTTCTCTGTTTTGCCAGGGAAGGGGATTACTCCTTTGGAGATGACACCGTATTCTACCGCAAGTTTGATTTCGATAGTCCTTATAGCTCCTCAGGGATCAGGCAAGCTATCAGTGAAGGGATCGATGTTGAAAGTGCGCTGATGCCCCAGGTCTATGAATATATCAACACTCACGGGTTGTATCGATAAATCAGGCAACTGGCCGTACTTGGGCTTTATCGAACGTACTGCAGACGGTAAATTAGACCGATGATAGAACTGCGCAAGACCACCTTGAAATACCAGCGGGGCCCCGGTGTTTATGATATAAACTTCACCATAGGCGCCGGAGAACTGGTTTTCCTGGTGGGACCATCCGGGGCCGGTAAAACGACGCTTCTGAAGCTTATGTATGCAGACTTGCTCCCTCAGGAAGGGGAGGTGGAGGTCAACGGTTTCATCACGTCGCATATGCGGAGCAAATCGATACCGCACCTGCGCCGGACCCTGGGCCTAGTGTTCCAGGATTTCCGGCTTCTGCCGGACCGTAACGCGTATGATAATATTGCCCTGCCACTGCACATTCTAGGATTGCAGAGGAAGGATATTCGCGAGCGTACTTATGCAGCACTTGATGACGTGGGTCTCATTGACCGCGCGCATCATTATCCGCGGGAACTTAGTGGCGGGGAACAGCAGCGCGTAGGTATCGCCCGGGCCATTGTCAAGAATCCAATCACGATCCTGGCCGACGAGCCCACCGGCAACCTGGATGCCGGCAATTCCATGGAGACCCTTGATCTGTTGACTTATCTGGCTAATGAAAATGGCAGCACCGTCATTATCGCCACCCACGATTACAGCATTGTGTCGAAGAAGCGGGGCCGTCTGATTGAGATCAATGAGGGGCGGTTACTGGATTGATTGGGAAACTCGCGTTTCTGATATCGGAAGGATTGCGATCCCTGTGGCGGGCCCGTCTACCGGCGCTCGGCTCCATCTTAACTATCACACTTACCTTGACTTTATTCGGCGGCGCTTATCTGATTTTCGGCAATTTCGACCGGGCGACGCGGCGTCTCCAAAGCCAGTATCGAATCGATGTATTTTTCAAGCCCATACTGACCAATGGTGAGGCCTTCCAGAAGTACCAGCTGCTGACGGCTGTTGAGGGGATTTCCAGTACCGAGTTTATCAGCAAGGAGCGGGCAGCCTCCATATTCAAGCGGGAGTTTGGCGAGGACGTGGTTACGGTACTCGGTACAAATCCCCTGCCGGCGGGCGCGATTGTTCTCGTGGCCCGGGGTCATCGGACGGCGCGCAGGATCAATCGCATTGCGGATGACATTGCAACGATAGACGGCGTCACGGATGTAGCCTATCGGGGAGAGCTTGTAAGAATACTGGAGCGCTATATCCGTATCGCCGTATATGGCGGCCTGATACTGGGCATCGTGGCGTTACTGGGCGCCATCTTTCTGGTGTCCAACACAATCAAGTTATCCATCTACGCCAAACGTGACACCATTGATACACTGCACCTGCTCGGTGCAACCCGTTCTTTTGTCAGACTCCCCTTTTTAATTGAGGGCGTCTTGCAGGGTATAATCGGCAGCCTCCTTGCGGTGGGCGCGATTCTAGGGATGCTGGATGTGATGAATTACATTCTGGAGCACTTTGTGCTGTATCGTCTGATTCGGCCAGCCTTCCTGGCCCTGTTCCTGGGGACAATGGGGTTGTTGTTGGGGCTGATCGGCAGCTCACGGGGCGTAGGACGATTCATCAATTCTTAAGTAGTGGCAACATAGCGGCCACTCCGTCGGACAACCTTGATTTTATCCCCTGTTTAATCTAACTTTTTCACTTGATTATGACAGCTGAGAGATTAACAAACAGAGAATCGAAAATCCTTACGGCAACCGTGGAGGACTTTATCCACACGGCTAATCCGGTTCCCTCCAGCCGGGTATCCGAAGTATACCGGGTGCCCCTGAGTACGGCATCCATCCGGAATACCATGGCGGGGCTGGAAAGGGATGGCTACCTGTTTCATCCCCATACCAGTTCCGGCAAAGTGCCAACCGATAAGGGGTATCGCACCTACGTCGCGGACTTGATGGTAGTAGAAGATCTTAATTATATCGACCGCGCCATAATCCATCAAACCCTGCATGATCTTTCCGGCAGCATTGATCGGCACTTGCAGGCGCTTTCGCAGCTTCTATCCCAAATCTCCGGCGGTGTGGGCATTGCCATTGCCCCCGATCTGATGGATGCCATACTGGAAGGAATCAGGCTGGTACAAATCAGCCATAGCAGAATTCTATTTGTCCTGGAACTCGACAGCGGCAATTGCCGTACGGTGGTTGCCGAGCTGGATCAGGAAGGCCAAATTGACCAGCTGCCAATCGTGGAGGATATCCTGCGGGAGCGTCTATGTGGCTTGGCCCTCAATGAAATCCAGTCTACGTTGGGACCCCGCCTGCAAGACATCCCCCAGGATGATCTTGGTGTCATCGGCTTCATTCACGAGAATTCGCAGGCCTTGTTTTGCGCCCCTTCCAGCGGTGATCTCCATATATTCGGTTTGGAACAGACACTTAAAAACCCTGAATTCACCGACCGGGCGAATATAGTGGCGCTCATGAGCCTGGTGGAAGATGAGTCGCGGCTGATCTCAGTGCTTGCCAGTCATATCAGTGAAGATATCACTGTAATGATAGGTGCTGAACATAGTGATGAACGACTGTCAACACTCGCCACTATTAAGCTCAACGTAAGGGGAGCCAGAACATGCGGCACTCTGGCGGTTGTGGCTCCGAAGCGGGTCAAGTATTCCAAGATATTCTCCGCTTTAAATCAAATAGGCTGCTTTATCAGGCAACTATAATCCTGGCAACACTAATACAATGACAAAGAAAAAACAGAGCGAAAAAGAAGTCCATTCCAAAAAGGCCGTACCTGAAAATGGATCGGCTCAGCAGCCTGATGAGACAACCGAGGAATCCACCGAATCACAGCCGTCCGGAGCCGAGACGACAACAGCTCGCGCTGAAAACGGCAAGAATGCGGAAAAGCCGGAATCCTTTACGATTGACCAGATTTCATATCAGGATCCGGGAGAATTACAGGAAAAGCATCTACGGCTGAGAGCTGAATTTGAGAATTACCGCCGGCGCACGGCCAAGGAGAAAGACGAGCTGCTTTCTTACGGTGCCCAGCACTTTATCCGGAAACTGCTGCCGATTATTGACGATCTGAAACGCACTGTGGAGCATGCCAGGCGCGATGGTACTCCGGAGGATGACCCCGTATTGAAGGGGGTGGCACTGATACTTGATAAATTGAGGGGTACTCTGGAGGCCGAAGGTGTCCAGGAGATCGATGCCGTGGGCCAGGAATTTGATCCTGAAATCCATGAGGCGCTGATGTCTCAAAAAGCTGATGGACAACCCGCCGGGATGGTCCTTGAGGTCTTTGAGGCCGGTTATATGTATCGCGAGCGGGTCCTGAAACACGCGAAAGTGATTGTAAGCGGTTAGTGTATGCCTGACTACTATGATATCCTGGGCGTCAACAGGGGCGCCAACAAAGACGAGATCAAAAAGGCCTATCGGCAAATGGCCCTCAAATACCACCCGGACCGCAATCCCGGCGACGCCGGCGCCGAGCAGAAATTCAAGGAAGCAGCCGAGGCCTACGATGTTCTGAACGATGACAGTAAGCGTTCTCAGTATGACCAATTTGGCTCTGTAGGCGTCAACGGTGGGGGGACGCCAGGCTTCGATTTCGATCTTTCAGACGCCTTGCGCACATTCATGTCCGGTTTTGGCAGTTTTGGCGGGTTTGAGGATATGTTTGGTGGCGGCCGGGGCCAAATGCGCGCCAGCCGTGGTGGAGATTTACGGGTAACCTTACATCTAACCTTTGAAGAGATAGCGGCCGGTGTAGAAAAAACAATTCGGGTAAAAAGGTTTGAGGCCTGCTCAACCTGTAACGGCTCGGGCGCTGCCGGTGGCAGAGAGATTAGATGCCCCCAGTGCCGCGGCGCCGGTGAGATCCGTCAGGTGCAGCGCACTATGCTGGGCCAGGTAATGAACGTCCAGCCTTGCCACAATTGTGGGGGTACCGGGCGCGTGGTGGAACAGCCCTGTCGCAGTTGCCATGGCGATGGCCGCATAAAAAAATCGAAAGAAATAAGGATCGATGTTCCTTCCGGTGTGGCCGCCGGTAACTATATGACGCTCTCCGGGGAAGGCAATCATGGCAGGCGGGGGGCTCCACCCGGTGACCTGATAGTCCTCTTCGACGAGGAGCCACATGATCTGTTCATGCGGCACGGTAGGGATGTGCTCATCACAGTACACATCACTTTTGCTGAGGCAGCCCTGGGAACTGCTATTAAGGTGCCCACCCTGGATGGCAGCGCGAAGCTTAAATTCCCGGCGGGGATTCAGTCCGGACATATACTGCGTATGCGAGACAAAGGCTTCCCCGGTCTCCGCGGGCGCGGTAAAGGCGATCAACTGGTGAAGATCCAGGTAACTTCGCCAGCCGGATTGAGCAATAACGATATTAAACTCTATGAAGACCTGATGGAAAAAGAGCCGGTGATTCTCGAGAAAGACCGGTATAGCAGATTTGAACTTTAATTGAAACTTTTTACATCCACAGAACGAAAGTCGCTCCAGTTTCTGTTAGCGCTTTTCATTCTGGGATTCATGGTTAAGGCCATTCGGGATCAAGGGGTGTTTGGACCACCCGGCGCCGTTCGGTCGGGTGCCGCTGCCGGGGGAAAATTCGAGACCGGATACCAGGCGTATCAGGACCAGCTCGACAGTCTGGGAAATTTCATCGGTGGCGGCTATCTGGTTGACATCAATAAAGCCGACGCCGTGACACTGCAACTGATAAAAGGCATTGGGCCAGGATTAGCAAAAAAAATCATCGACTATCGCAAAAAAAACGGATACTTTCATACGGCTCAGGACCTGCGTAAAATTAACGGAATAGGTCCTGCAATGATCCGGAAATTGGAGAATCAGATCACCATAACAGTCGATACCGTAACCGGAGTACCTACGGAGGAAGCAGCAATTGAATACTGAAAATATCGATCAGTCGGCTGGCGGGGAAAAAAAGGAAAATGCTCTTTTAGCATACTGGCACAGTCTGCCTCTGGGTACAGCCACCCTGATCCTGGACTGGGCCGTAATAATAGCCGTCTTCATATTAATAGCGGTTATCTATATCCCTAAAGGCATTTGGGCCGAGGAACGCGCTTTTCGTGATGAGAGCCGACGACGGATGATGATCATTCAGTCTGCGCAAGATTTCTATTACACAATGTCGAGAAATTATACGACCGATGGCGAATTCTTATTCAAGTTAGTCAGTCAGACGCATGATACGCTGGTCGGTGATACGACGTTCGTTGGCGAACAGGTGGTGCATGTGGACGGATTACCTTATGCACTTGACATCCCTGAAGGATTTGGCACGGTGATGGACACCACTTTTTCGATTGGCCGATTGGTCCGGGAAGAAGTCCTCGATACGATCTACACCGCTACTCTATGGGACGACGAGCGAGCGGAATTCGATACGGTATTCATCAACGGAGCGAGGGGCCTGAAGCGTATTCAATCAGATGAACGATACCGGGCTGTACTGGACACCACTTACGGGAATCATACCGAGGTAATGACGGATTATGCCTGGAATCGATACCGGCTTGAACCTGAACTGCTGAGAAATCCGGTTACGGCTGATCCCTTCAGGCTGTCCATAGACTCTACTGGCGAGGTCTTGACCATTTCCAGCCCCGAGTTGGAGTCCTATAGCAAACGGCGAGTGCTGTTCTTTCATATTGAGGCCAAGAATTTCGGTTCTATCGTCAAAGATGAGCCAACCTGGAGTAATAACTGATTAAACAGGTTTTGGAACAGTACCTGCGGCAATGTTAGCTATCTCTGTCACCAGGCGGGAAGTCAGGTATATAAGCTGGGATCGCTTGGGTGAGGAGGTACGTTTATTGGCCTGCCAGGTGCTGCCCTGGGAGCAGGCCTTGGATGGCTTCCATAACGTCTCCCAGATCCGTGATACCATTCGACAAATTTCCGAGGAGGTACTGGCTGACAGTCCGTCCCGCATCTCGATTGCACTGGATGCCGAGTTCTGCAATTACTCGCTCATGGAAATTGATCCTACCTGGAGCGCCGATGAGCAGCTGGAGTTCAGTTTGCACCAGCGATTTGGCGATACGCCTTTCTTCCGGAGTTTCCAATATCCCGTTGATGCCGCCAACGGGGTTTATTTGAACATTGACTGTCCGGTAGTTCTCAGACGGGCCATCCACACTGCCCTGGCGTCCTTCAGGCAGGAGAAGCATCTATTGGCCATCGGTATATTTTCCGCGTTTAGCTATGCTCTGCGAAACAATTCAAGTTTAGAGCACGGGCGGCACCTTTTCTGGAGAGCATCAAGCCACGGGCGCGATCAATGGCTGGAAATCAATAATGGCGAGTTCCAGGCCCTTCATTTAATGGACCGGGATGGCAGCCGTGTGCGCCATGTGCACACCGTAGGCCATAGCAGGTTAAAAAAGGCCATCGCTTCTTTTATCGAACAACTGGGTGACGGGCAGGATGCCTTATTTCCGGAAGTGGAAACAGTGTATACTTACCTGGGTTCAGGCCACCCCGACTTTCTAGCCGCCATTTTTGAGCGGGAACTTAGCAGTATCTCACTGCTGAACCCGTTCTGGCAGTGGAACTGGCCCGATGTCCCTGAAGCTGATAACCGTTTCGAGCAATCGGCTTTTGTCGAACTCGCCAACTCAATATGGCAACAGAATAATGTTTGAGATCAATCTGCTCAAGACGCCCGGGCTTCAGGTTACGGCGCCCAAAATAGCTCCACCCAAGAGAATTGAGTACGAAGACGAATTGGTTAACCGGCTGGAAGTACGCGGCGGTACCAGTGCGGCCATTACTGATGTCATGCCTAAATACAGTATTCTTCGCAGTCTCATTCGGTGGTTAATAGCCCTGCTCCTGGCCGGGCTGGCGGGTTACTGGGCGTATCAGGCCTGGACCGCTTTTTATGGGGCTGATGGCAGTATCATATCGGTAACACAGCCGGTAACCGAACAGCCGGCCGCGGCGGCGCCCGCGCTGATTGGGTCCCCGGCATCAATTCTGCCAACGTTCATTGAACATTTGCCTTCACAGGCCACTATCGATTTTATGGACGTGGGCGCCGGGGTGCTGATCTACCGCATGTGGGGTCGTGAATTGTCCCTGTTCCTGCCACAGCTCAATGCCATGGTCGATGGCCATATACGGGATGATCTGCTGGCGCCTGATGGCGGGAATATACCCGGTTACTGGCTGGGCACGGTCATTTACGAGTCTGAAGACCAAGAAGGTGTTATCAGGCCGGTGGATGGCGACTATGGCGCTTTTTTTGATACGCTCAAGACCCGTGTCAATTCAACCGGTGGGTTGTTGGTTGAGGTGATCCCCGGTGCGGTTTCGGCGGGAGAATATGTTATCAGCGGTACTTTGCGTGATCTGCACAGCCACCTGCTGATGGTGAGCCGGAGCCAGACGAAAGCATATTATCATCGCATGAGTATTATCAGGCAATATGACCAACCTGCTGAAAGCTATCTCTTGAGGGTCCTGTTTCATCTTGTGAAGGAGCCGAAGCCATCGCCACTGTTATCATTGCGGGGAAACTAAAAGGGTTGAAGTTGGAGGAAGCCTTGGGGGACAGTATCAGACCCACAAAAGCTATAGTGCGCAAATCACTTTTCCAGCGTCTGGAGCCCTGGGAGGGGCGCCGCGTATGCGATCTATATGCCGGTATCGGGACTCTCGGTCTGGAAGCTGTAAGCCGGGGCAGTGAACACGTGACTTTTGTTGAAGAATCAGCCGATGCGTATCAAGTACTCACCAGGAATGTAACCAGGGCCAGGATAACTGAACACGCTGAGCTGGTGAGGCAGCCTGTGGAGCGGTTTCTGGAAACCTGTAGATCGAAATTTGAGGTGGTCCTGGCCGATCCGCCCTACGGAGCTGTCCAATGGCACGGGCTATGGACTGCAGTGGCGTCAATATTGTCTCCGCGAGGGTTCTTTGTTCTGGAGCTGCCACGAACAGCCCAGGCGCCTGATGATGTAGATACGCGTGTATTCGGAAAAACCAAGGTCTGTATCTGGCAGGGAGCATAATGCGAACGGTTATATACCCCGGGTCATTTGACCCCGTTACCAATGGTCATCTTGATATTATCGAGCGTGCTCTAAAACTGTTTGACCAGGTTATTATAGCAGTGGCGGAAAATCCCAAGAAAACACCGCTTTTCACCGTTGAGGAGCGCCTCCACATGCTCAGGGAGGCCACGGCCGGATTTAGCCATGTCAAGGTCACTAACTACTCGGGATTGACAGTTGACTTTGCCAAAGTCCATGGGGCGTGCGCCCTTATTCGCGGCTTACGGGCCTTATCCGATTTCGAGGCGGAGTTCCAGATGGCCCTGATCAACCGGCACATGGAGCCGGACATCGCCACGGTGTTCCTGATGCCGCACGACCGTTATACCCACCTGAATTCATCCATCATACGGGAGATTGCCCGCCTGGGTCGCGATGTCACGGACTTCGTGCCTCCCATAGTTATTAATTATCTGCGGGAGAAGTACAATCATGAGTGAGATTATTGCGGAAATTCACCGGAAGTCAAAAGAACGCTATAAGACAGTTGTGCTGCCTGAGGGACATGATGCGAGGGTAGTACAGGCGGCGGCCCAGGTTGCAAATAAAGGTCTGGCAAGGGTAATCCTGCTGGGAAAACCACTGGCTATTACGGCAATCGGCGATGATCAACGCCTGGACCTGGCAAATGTACATGTCATCGATCCGGTGAAGTCTCCCTCGATGGCCGCAGCTGTGGCCCTGGTAAGCAAAAAGAAATTTGCCCGGAACATGGATCCATCGCAGGTTGAAGAATACCTTCACGATCCGGTTCATTTCGGCGCGGCCCTGGTAGGCCTGGGGGAGGCAGACGCCATGGTGGCAGGCGCTGATACAGCCACAAGCGAGGTAGTGCGCACGGCCATCCGGGTGGTGGGAGTAGCTCCGGCATCCACCCTGATATCTTCTATTTTCCTCATGATTCCCCCTGATGGCGAGACACCGTTCACTTTTGCCGACTGCGCCGTCATTCCGGATCCAGATGCTGAGCAACTGGCCGGCATAGCCGGAGAGGCTCACCGTTTCCATCAATTGCTGACCGGACACCAACCACGAGTGGCTTTTCTCTCATTCTCCACGCACGGCAGCGCCAAACACGGAATGGTAACCAAGGTGCGTGAAGCGTCCAGCTTGTTCCGGGAGCGCTTTCCGGATATACCTTCCGATGGGGAACTTCAATTGGATACCGCCGTTGTCCCCAGTGTGTACGCCAAAAAGGCGCCGGAATCACCGCTCAAGGGCCAGGCCAACGTGCTGATATTTCCAGACCTTAATGCCGGTAATATCGGCTACAAGCTGACGCAGCGGTTGGCCGGCTTTACCGCCCTGGGGCCTCTGCTGCAGGGGCTGGCGCGACCGGTACACGACCTATCGCGGGGATGCTCTGTTGATGATATTATCAATGTTTTGGCCATTGCCGCCCTGCAGAGTTCTTCGTAGCCCGATTCTGTTATTAAATTGAACGCTTTAATACTCAAGGAGAAGGATGCCTACGTACAGTTATATATGTGATTCCTGCGGCCACCGGTTCGATGAGCTGCAGAGTATGACGGCCGACGCACTGGTTACCTGCCCTGATTGTGGCAAGGATCAACTGCGCCGGGTTATAAGTGGGGGATCGGGACTCATATTCAAAGGTTCCGGTTTCTATATCACTGATTATGCCAATAAGTCCAGTAGCAGCAGCAGTAGCAGTAATGGCGCGACGGATAAGAGTATTAAGAAAAGCAAGCCAGCTGAAAAGAGCAAAAAGCAGACTGCCGAAAAATCCGATAGTAAAGATTAGTTCAACTCCATCATTATAAGGGGGAACACCCGCCATGTCCCAGTTCAAGCATATCCAAATACCTGACGAGGGAGCCAAAATCACTAAAGGTGAGGGGGGGCTGCAGGTTCCCGATAATCCCATCATACCCTTTATTGAAGGCGACGGTACCGGTAAAGACATCTGGAGCGCCGCCGTGCGAGTGTTCGATGCGGCCGTGGCCAAGGCTTATAAGGGTGAGCGCAAGATCGCCTGGATGGAAATCTACGCCGGGGACAAATCCAATGACGTGTACGGCCCCAATACCTGGCTGCCCGAGGAGACCCTTAAGGCCATTACCGAATATCTGATCGCCATCAAGGGTCCGTTGACCACGCCCATCGGGGGCGGTATCAGGTCCATCAACGTAAGCCTGCGCCAGAAGCTGGACCTTTTCGTCTGCCTGCGGCCCGTTAAATGGTTTAACGGCGTACCCTCACCGGTGAAGCATCCCGAGCGGGTCGATATGGTCATCTTCCGTGAGAACACTGAAGACATTTACGCCGGTATCGAGTTTCAGTCCGGTACTGACGACAACACCGCCTTTCTGAAGGCCTTCGAAGCGGCCTTTCCCGAGCGATACGCTAAAATCCGCTTCCCCAACACAACCGGAATCGGCATCAAACCCATCTCGCGGGAGGGTACCGAGCGCCTCATGCGGGCGGCCCTGCAATACGCCTTTGACAATGGCCGCAAAAGCGTGACCATCGTGCACAAGGGTAACATCATGAAGTATACCGAGGGCGCGTTCAAGAACTGGG
>DAOWIJ010000200.1 GCA_030640955.1 Fidelibacterota bacterium | reverse complement strand
CTGGCGATGCAGAACGGCAGTGAGTGGTCGGCCGTCTCCCGGCTGTCGGGCTCGTATTTGTGGGGATCGAACAGGATGTCCGCTGCCCGGGCGATGGTGGTGATCACCACCTCCTCAATCTCATCAGGCTTGATGTCGTGCTCCTTGACCAGTTGCAGAGTGGCGGTGATGTGCGTGTGGGTCAGGGCCTCGGTGGGGAAGGCCTTCATGGAGCATTCCAGTATCTTATACGATTTACCCAGGTCACCCACCAGGGCCGGTACGTCCCAGTCGGGACCAAAGACGTCCATGAAGCCTTCCTTACCCTCGAATATCTCCTCGGGACCGGTATAGTCCTCCTGGGCCATGATTGCTGCAAAAACGCCATCCCGCACGGCCATGGGATCCACCATGTTTTTCATCATGGTCAGCTTACCGGCGGTAGGCGCGCCGATGGTATGGCTGTGGGTCCCGGCGATCCCGATGGCGTTCACTATCTGGTTCTCGGTCAGGCCCAGCAATTTACCAGCCACGATGGGCGCTACGAACTGTGTCAGGGTGGCGTGGTGCCACTTGCGTTCCCGCACGCCCGGCTTGGCGAACAGGCACATGCGCTGCTCGAACTCGTAGGCCAGCACGATGGCCACGATCACGTCCTTCATGGTGGCGCCTACCTTTTCACCGACCGCCAGTGCGGCCGGGATCAGGTCGGAGGGATGGGAGGGGTCCTCTTTCCAGTAGATATCGTTGAAATCCAGCGCCCGCACCGCCAGCGAGTTCACCAGGGTAGCACTAACCGTGGGCAGCTGCTCACCACTGACCAGCAGGGTGGCCTGCGGCAAGCCCTCCATATGTTGAAATATCTTCCTGATAATCTGCACGTCTTTTGTATGAAACCCGCCGAATGCGCAACCTACGGAATCGTAGAGATAACGTTTCACCTCGCGCACCACATCATTGGGCAGGTCGTTGTACGTCAGACCCAGGGCGAACCGGGCCATCTTCCGGGAAATGCTGTCAGCCATTATTACTCCTTTATATTTTTTAACCGCAAAGACACAAAGTACACAAAGATTAATTCAAGATAATTCTTTTTATGCCATCCTTCAAAACTGGAACATTGAAATTGATCAGAAGCCCAAGGTTATGTCCAGTGGTCTTCAAGTAAGAAATGACCTGGGCCATATGGATTGGTGCTATCGTCTCTACGGCTTTTAATTCAACGATTAACTTTTCACCAACTAATAAATCCAGTCGTCCCTCACCAACGGTGCGGCCTCTGTAATTCATTGCAATGGGATATTGACGTTGATAGGGAATTCCCTGATAGTCAAGTTCAATACATAACGATTCTTCATAAACCAGCTCTAGAAACCCCGGACCTAATGCTCTATGCACTTCGATTGCCGCCCCAATTACCTTTCGTGCCAGTTGTTCAATATCTTTGTCCAGATTCATAACATGCTTTGTGCTCTTTGTGCCTTAGTGGTTCATTCCTATAGTTTCTCAATTTCTACTTCAACGTTCATATAATCCCCATTTATTCTTTGGTATCTTGGCGCCTTTGTGGTTTATTCTTAAAGCTTTTCAATTTCTATTTCAACGTTTATATAATTCCCCTTATTCTTTGGTATCTTTGCGCCTTTGTGGTTCGTCTTATAGTTTCTCCACCACCGCCTGAGTCACTTCCAGGCTGGTATTGCTACCGCCCATATCGTAGGTGCGCGCCCGGGCCTCAGCGATAACCGCCCCGATGGCGCTCTCCAGCCGGTCGGCCATGCCGGTCTCACCGAGCCAATCCAGCATCATCTTGGTAGTCAGCAGCATGGCCGTGGGATTAACCTTGTATTGCCCGGCGTACTTGGGGGCGCTGCCGTGGGTAGGCTCGAATACGGCATAGTCATCACCCATATTGGCGGAGCTGGCAAATCCGAGGCCGCCCACCAGCTGGGCCGCCAGATCGGACAGTATATCGCCGAACATGTTCTCAGCCACCACCACTTCGTAGATCTCGGGATTTTTAACAAACCACATGCACTGGGCGTCAATGTTGGTTTCCCAGAGGTCGATGCCGGGATACTTCTTGGCCACCTCCCGGGCGGTGCGGATCATCAATCCGCCTGTTTCCCGCAGCACATTGGGCTTGTCCACCACGGTCACCGATTTGCGGCCAAACTTCCTGGCGTACTCAAAGGCCTGGGTAACGATATTTTCACAGCCCTGGCGGGTCATGATGCGGGTCGACAGAGCAATATTGTCTAGGCCGAATTTCTCGAACTTGCCCATCTTGGGGTGATTCTCGTTAAGGGCATCGAAGACCGCCTGGGGCAGGGGGTGAAACTCCACGCCGCCGTACATGCCCTCGGTGTTCTCCCGGAAAATGACAATATCCACCTCGTCCTTGTAATTGAGGGGATTGCCGGGATAGGCTTTGCAGGGCCGCAGGTTGGTATGCAGGTTAAACTGCTGCCGCAGCCGCACTATGGGCGAAAAGTAGACAAATCCCTTATCTTGCAGTTCGGGCTTGAGCGCCTTGGCAGCTTCTTCCTTGGGCATGGAGGTAATGGCCCCGAACAGGGCGCAATCCGTATTTTTCATCATGTCGGTGGTGCGCTGGGGCAGGGCTTCGCCCTCGGCCTTCCAGAACTCCCAACCGATATCCCCGTGGATATATTCGGCGTCCAGCGCCAGTTTGTCCAGGACCAGGCGGGCGCACTCCATTACGTCGTTGCCCACCCCGTCCCCCGGTAACCATGCGATGCGATACTTAGCCATTTTTTTAAGCTCCTGATATTAGATGTGTTCAGTTAATGTGGCGATCCCTCTTGTCATCGCGATCCCGAAACCTCGGGAGCGGCGATCTGCCTGTCACCGCGATCCCGAAATTTCGGGAGTGGCGGTCTCAGGAAGCTTTCTCTCAGCACCCCGGATTGCCACGTCCCGACCGGAAAGTCGGTCCTCGCAATGACAATTACTACTGTGATCTTCCTTACCACCAGGCAATATCCTTACTCAAATCATTCCACTCCGGATTCACCTCATTAATCAACTCTTCTTTTCGACGCCTGGAACCCTTTTTGATCTGCTTCTCACGGGCCAGTGCGTCGTTAATATACTTGAACGCCTCGACATAAACGAGTTTATTCAAATTGTAGCGCGCCGTGAAAGAGCGTGGCTTCACCCTCGTCTTGTGTTCATGCACTCTGCGTGCCAGATCATTTGTGAGCCCGGTATACAAAACTGTATTAGTCCGATTCGTCATCATATAGATACAATAAGTTCGGGACATGTGGACTTACCTGTAATCCAACTATCTCTTTCTGTCATCGCGATCCCGAAACTTCGGGAGTGGCGGTCTCAGGAAGCTTTCTCTCAGCACCCCGGATTGCCACGTCCCGACCGGAAAGTCGGTCCTCGCAATGACAACATTACTGTGATCTCCCTGATCTTACCAATTTCTTCAATCTTCATTCATCAATCATCAATCGTCAATCATCAATCATCAATTCTCCCCTTCACCCAGGCCTCCAGACCTCCGGACACTACCAGCTCCTGGGCAGCGGCGCCCACGGGACTGATAGCATACTCCTTGCTGCCGATGCTGACCCGGGCGTTGGCAAAATCCACCGTCAGTTGCACTCCCGGCCGCATGGTCAGATGACCCGTACCGGCGCCCAGTGTGGCTTTCAAATCGTTCACCAGCTCGGGTACTTCCAGCACGATGAATCCGTTATTCAGCGCGTTACGCTTGTAAGTCTCGGACAACGACCCGGCCAGCACCAGTTGAATACCCCGGTATTTCAGGGCGGTGGCCGCCTGCTCGCGGGAACTGCCGGTGCCGAAGTTGAAGCCGCCCACCAGGATATCACCGTCCTGCACCAGCTTGCCAAAGTCGGGGTCGTAGTTCTCCATGACCACCTTGGCCTGCTGCTGCGGCGTGAAATCGTCGATGTAGGTGTACTTGCCGGGATAGATGCCGTCGGTGTTCAGGTTATCCTGGGGACAGAATATGAGGCGCCCCTCAACTTGCTCAGGGAAACCGGGCAAAATGCTCACGGTAGACTGCACCTGCTCCGGCTTGGGATGCTCACGGACCGTACCACGGGGTTCACCGCTGGCCGCACCTTCCGGCGGGGCTATTTTGCCTGCAATCGCGGAAGCCACTACCACGGCTGGGGAAGCCAGGTAAGCCTTGGCATCACGGGAGCCCCTGCGCCCCTTGAAATTGCGGTTGGTGGCCGATATGCCCACTTCACCATCCTCCAGCAGACCAGCGCCCAGACCAATACAGGGACCGCATCCCGACGGCAGGGCCACAGCGCCCGCGTCGATCAAAGCCTGCCAGTCACCCCGGCCTTCGCTCTCAGCCTGCACTTCGCTGGAAGCAGCCGCGATGTAGAGTTCTACTCCTTGGGCCACCTTCCGGCCACGGACCACCGCCGCGGCTTCGGCCAGGTCTTCCACCCGGCTGTTGACG
>DAOWIJ010000122.1 GCA_030640955.1 Fidelibacterota bacterium | reverse complement strand
GCAGAATTTGGCAAAATAATGCAGCCGGTCGGGATTCTCAAACACCAGCACCCGGCCCTCGCCTTTTTTCCGGGCCGTACTGGCTAGTTCAGCTTCTACAATCTTTCGCAGGGTCTTGGAAACCAGCTCGTTTTCCAAGCCGAGGAGAAACGCAAGATACTGACTGGTATCGTCAATCTGAAATACAATACGACCGGTACTGTCCGGTTCCATTGACTTGGCAATCTGAGATAGCAGATTAACCACCTGGCGTCCCGCTCCCTGGGTGATGAGAACGTTCTGATTGCGTGTAGCTTTTCTGAGACGGTCAACCAGAATGCCGAAAAAGCTCTGCAGCCAGCTGGGTACTTTGGATATCCGGTCCTCGAACATATCCCGGCTCATCTCCAGCATTTCGGTATCTGCCAGGGTAATTGCTGTTGCCGAGCGCGGTTCGCGGTCTACGATGGCCATCTCACCAAAGATCGAACCTTTCTCAAGGACGGCCAGGACCGTCTTTTGATCACCGATCATTTTTGAAATTTCAATCCGGCCATCGAGTATGATAAACATGGTCTGCCCGGGATCACCATCCTTGAAAATGGTTTCTCCGGGTTTATATTGACGGCGTAACTGTTGCTCTAGAAAACTCATATTTGTACTCCCATTAGCAGTAAATGGCTGGCTTAAATTATAATTATTTCATCACCAGTTTGCTAATCCTTTTTGGAATATTTGATCAGGAGTCTGCTCGCCTCGTCATGTTCAGGCTGGACCTCCAGCACAACACCACAGTGCTTAACAACATCCTCGGCCCTATCCAACTCATCATAGATGCCTGCCATCATGAGGTGGGCTTGCCAGTCCCGGGGATCAGATTCAATTATGCTGGTCAACAGGCTGATTCCCTCATCAAAGTGTTCCTGCTTGAGTAAGACCTGGGCCAGCAGTCGTCTCGCATCCAGGTCATCGGGCTCGTTATCCAGCAGGTTCACCAGCGCGACCTTGGCAGCGGCTAAATCGTTCTCGATAAGATCGAGTTGGGCCAGGCTCCTTATGGGCGGGGCCCAGTTTGGCGCCCGGTTCAGGGCTGCCCGGTAGCTGCTGCGGGCCAGAGCCTGGTCATCCCGCATATACGCGATCAAACCCAGGCCATAATAAGCCTGCTCCGATAGCGGATTTTCCTTGAGGACTGCCTCGCATAATGCAGTGGCCGATTCGAGTTCACTTTGTTCCATCAGGGTGGCGGCCTGATCCAACATCGCCTTGTGCACCGCTACCAGCGGTTCGTCCATTTCCAGCAGCCAGCGATGATCTACCTGAGGCCAGCGTTTCTGGAATAAGCCTTCATTGCGTTTCATTGATGTATTGTAATCGATTTTATTGGCACTGAAAGTGCGGCTGCCATAGTGATGGATGAAGGCGCCCTCATCGACCATAACGGCGTAATCGCGCTCCCTGACTCGCAGGCACAGATCATCATCCTCATAATTGCCTGAGCCGAAACTCTCCTCCAATCCCCCCAGATCGTCATACAGATCCTTACGCATCAGAAAAGCAAAACCGGCAATCCTTCGGCGGGGTGTAACTATACCCTTTTTAGCAGAGCGAACCCGGGCGGCAAACTCATGGAAACCGGGTGTGTCCGTATAAGGCACGTCGGTGATCACCTGCCGGCCGCTGATGTGGTTCGTAACCGGACCAACCATACCTATACGAGGGTCCCGTTCCAGAGCAGTTACCAAATCTTCCAGCCATCCACGACTGACCAATACATCATTATTTAGCAGCATTACATACGTGCCGCGGGCAGCCTTGGCCCCTTGATTATTGCCGGCGGCAAAACCGAGGTTATTTTCATTAGCGATGACCCGGTAATGCGGGTTGTTCAATTGCAGCGTCTCAAGGTAGTCCACTGTCCCGTCGGTGGAACCGTTATCAACAAACACAATTTCGTAGGGATAATCGGTATTGTTCCGTATGGATTCAACGCACTCCCGGGTGTAATCGAGAGCGTTATAGGTCAGCATAACAATCGATACCAGCGGCCTGATCGATTCTGCCATTCCGTCGGATATTAATTGCTGCAGCGCATTTCCCCAGGCTTCCGCCATCTGCTTAATTGATCTGTTGTTCCGCACCTCATTCATCGCATGCTGTTGAATCTGCCGCCGCTCATCCTGATGCTCGATGAGAAACTTGATCTTTTCATACCATCGATCAGGATTCTGGCCATCGACAAATAGGCCTGTTTGCCCATCCGCCACCGATGCAAAGGGTGGTACCCGGCTGTAAATACCGGCAATGGCCTGGCTGGCGTACTCCAGATATTTCACATCGCTCTTGGCTGCGTTGAACGCATTTTCGGCCAGTGGCGCCAATCCAATGTCAAGGCGGGCTTCCTGGAGCTGTTGCGCATAGTCGCCTAATAGCGGGAATCCGCCTAAATGCTCCACCTGTGGATGACCTTTCAGCTCATCAGGTATAAGCCAGAAGAAAACGAGTCTGATCGCCTCACCGTACTCGGCCAACAATTTCTCGAGCGCCTGCACAACCGGTCCCAGATCGTTCTTATGGGTCCAGCCTGCCGCATAGCCGATCTTCACCGGCGGTCCTGCTTTGGCCAGGGCCGGACCGAAAATATCCGGATCGAGCTCGTTACGGATAACAATCTGCTTGCTGGTATAGTCCGCCAGGGCAGAGCCCAGTATGGCAGTGGAGACGGTGACCAGATCGGCCTGCTTTAAATGACTGACGATTGCTGACTGGACGCTATCGGCCCTGAAATGCTTAAACATGGGGTGGTCTACCGGTAGATTCAGAAGATTGTCGTCGATATCATAGACAGCCCTCTTACCGCGCAGCTGGGCCTGACGCATAATCTCCACCGTTTCAGGCTTATCGGTACGCTGGAAAATAAACACATCGTACTTATCCAGCAGTTCGAACTCAAAGTCCTGCCTGTGATCCATGACAAACAGGTCGTAATCCAGAAGCCCCTGTCTTTTTAGCAGGTCGAAGGGGCTCAGCAGCCTGATCTGGGCCACAGCGCCCCGGTCTTCTATGAATAGCAGTAGTTTCATCAATTAATCCGTTGACCCTCAAAGCAGAGTGCTTATTTGGGTGAACCAATATAATTGGTTAAAAAGCCTGGGGCAACTGTGACAGAGCCATTTAATGACTATTCCAGTGCCCGGATAATCAAGCGCTCTATGGTAATACAGGTGTGAAGTATTGGGATCAGGCAATCTGATTGTACAGGTTCTGCGCCTGCTGGTGGGCCGGATCTAACTCCAGCACCTTGCTGCAAAGGGCCCTGGCATCGGAGGGACGCGCCAGCTCGGTAAGGATTTGAGCGAGCTTGAACAGGAGGTCCTTGTTGGCCGGGTTGAGCTGTAGAGCTTCCTCATACAACTGCAAAGCTTTATCAACGTCGCCCTTACTGAGTTCCAAGTCGGCTATATTTTCCACATATAGTTGGTTCTCCGGATCCAGACGACTGGCCTCACGCAGGTGATGGGCGGCCTCATCGGCCTTCTCAAGTTCAAAAAGAATAATCCCCAGGTCATTATGGGCAGCTGCTAATGTGGGATTATAGCGTAGCGCCATTTGCAGGCTCGATCTGGCCGCTTCCAGCTCGTTTTGCTGGGCCAGCAGCTGTCCGTAGCGGTGCAACAAGGTGGCGTGCTCGGGATATTGACCCAGTATTTTTTCCGCCAATTCCATCCCACTGCTGATGTTGCCGGCATCTATGGCCTGCTCCAGCAGGGTCAGCCCCTTGTCCAGACTGCCGGCCTTGGCCAACGGGCCCGTAGCTGTCTGTTGCAGCTGCGCGATCTGATCGTTCTGCTTCTTAAGTGCCCGGCGGTAATAGGCCACCTCCATCTCAGTGTTGAGCGCGGTGTTGGCCTGCTCGTTGGAATGCTGACGGTACTCCAACAGGTATTCCGGTACGAGCACCGCATCCCAACCGGCGGATGTCATGCGGGCGAACAGGTTATGGTCTTCAGGGCCATCGGTTTTCCGGTATCCACCGATTTCGTCGAAAACAATCCGCCGGTACATGGATGAACCGTGGATGAAATTACTTTTCTGCAGATGCGCAACCAGGGCGCGATCCCACTCCGGGAAATCCCAGTAATACAATCCCGGATTATCCGGCACCGGATTCGCTTTAGCGAGCTGGGCGACCACTTCTGCCCGGGGACCGAACAGCACGGCATTGGTATAGGCTATGGCTGCCTTGGGATTGGTATCCAGGGCCTGTTTGCAGCGGGCCACGTAGTCGCTGCGGAAGCGGTTGTCGGCGCCCAGGAAGCAGATATAATCGCCGGTAGTCAGTGATACCGCTTTGTTAAAGTTATCTACTATGCCGAGGTTCTGTTCGTTTGAGACGATCTGAATCTGATCTTCATAGCGCCGGGCCACCTCCAGGGAGTTATCGACCGAGCAGTCGTCCATGAACAGGATTTCGTCCGGCTTGATACTCTGCCGCAGGACCGATTCAATGGCTTCGGCAGCATACCCGCCATAATTGTAATTGGCGATAATCAGTGAAACCGTGGAACGAGAGAAACTGGTGTCATTTTTGACGATGATCCTGTTCAGTTGGTAGGGGTCGTGGTCATTGCCGGCCTCACAGGACAATGCCCCGGAATATTTTTGCCTGGTATGATTAATCAATTCATCATCATGTCTGCCGTGCGGATATCCGAACCATTTGAATCCATTGGGGTCCAGCTTGCGCAGTTTATCGGGTATGGCCAGTTCATGTTCCGTTTGATCGCGATTTTCAGGGCGGGTCAGATCGATGTGGCTGCGGCTGTGCCACTGCAGGCGGCCACCGTCGTTGACCAACAGCTTGAGTTGTTCGGCGCCGGCAAACATGGCCGGCGGCTCCACATGCTGATCAAATGCGTTATCCCGGCCAACGGTATCTCCAACGATAAAAAGCTCATAAGGGTAGCCGAAGTGCTTGAGAATGGGCCGGGCATAGTGGAAAACATCCTCGTAGATACCATCAAAGGTGATCACCGCCTGATCCGGATCGCTGGGATCATAGTCGTCCAGGTATACCACCCGGTAGCTCCGCAATTCCTGCATTTGCCGCCAGAAAGCGTTGGCCTGCACCCACCACACAGTAGGTGAGAGGTTTCATGATGTCATGCACTATGATTGCAGCGAGAACCACGTCCTTCTCGACCTTAACATGATATATACGTTCCACAATATCGCATAGAGTTAGCGCGATACTCGCAGAAGAAATGAGGTGTTGGAGAAGGCCGCCCTCGTAGGAGTGATGGCGCTTTTTGG
>DAOWIJ010000125.1 GCA_030640955.1 Fidelibacterota bacterium | reverse complement strand
ATCGCTTCATTCGCACAAGTTGAGGACGATTTCAAACAGTATACCAGCATCAACCAGTTGGGCATTGGCCTGACCAATTTCGGTGTGCTGGGGAACGGCTACAACAAGATCGATGGCGAGATTCAGCCTTCGTGCATGTACCGGCAGCATACCCAGGTTTTGCGTGAACAGGTGGAGCACTTCTCCTACTCGGGTCTGTGGATTGGCGGTATGTTGAAGGGACAACCGCTAGTGTCGACGTCTATTGTTGACGGGGTATTTGAATCCGGGGAAGCGGGCTTTGAATACCTGGCGCTGGCCCCCCTGACCATCCAGTCGAATATCTCCTCTACATCGCAGAGCGAAATGGCCCGTTATTACGATCCGGACGCCATATCCCACCAGGATTACACCACGCAGTATACCGACGTATTTCCCCCCAATGTTGAGATTCCCGATCACGACCAGTTGGGGATCGAGGTAACGCAACGCACTTACGCCTGGGATTTCTCCTTCGCTGAATCGTTCGTGATCTTTGAATACACTATCAGGAATGTCAACATTTCGGAAACCATATCCAATATTTATACCGGGATCTGGGTGGATGCCTCCATTGCCAATATGAATTATACCAGTGATTACGAACCGGGCGGCGGTTTCACCTGGTATGACAATCTGGATGGCTTCGACGAGTCCATAGACGCCCAGGGATTTTCCCGTGGTCTCAGCTACCAGTACGATGACGACGGTGATGACGGCTGGGCCGAGTCGTATATCGCCTTCAAGACGCTGGGCGGGACGGTACCGCAGCCGCATTTGAAAACCTTCAATAACCAGTGGGTGTGGACCAGCTCCAACAACAGCGATTATCCACTGTTCGGTATGGCATTGACCGACGCCGAACGGTATGAGCAGCTCTCCAGCAGCGTACCCCGGCAATACCCTGATCCGCCGACTTCCGACTACAAGCTCGACGGTTATCCGGCCGATCCCAACAGCTGGCTGTTCATGCACTCGGCTGGGCCGCTCGGTTCCGAGGCCATCGATGGCGATTCAACCAAGTGGCAACTGCCGCCGGGGGACTCCCTCAAGATCGTATTTGCCGTCATCGGTGGCCGCTGGGCAGGTTCAGGAGATGATTCGCCGGAGCGGCGCGCCGAACTATATGCCAACGGCGATTGGGCCCAGAAGACGTTCAACGGCGAGGATGAGAACCGCAATAATGTGCTCGATCCTGGCGAAGATGGTAACGAGGACGGCCAACTGGACCGCTATATTCTGCCTGAGCCTCCGCCACCGCCCGCAGTGTACATGGATAACCGCAGCCAACAAGTCGATATTTATTGGGACCGATATTCGGAGGATTTTATAGACCCTATCTCTCACAGGCAAGATTTCGAGGGTTACCGGGTATATGGCGCCCGCAAGACCAAGGTGGACGATCAGACCGAGGAATTTACCCTGCTGGGCGAGTTCGACCTGCCGGGCAACAATATCGGCTTCGATGTGGGACTGGAGCAGGTGCGCATTGTCAACGCCCAAGGGGAGCAGGACAGCGTTGAACTTGATGGCCGGTATTACCATTACAAGTACTCTAATGTGGGCGTAAAAAACGGCTGGCTGAACTACTACGGGGTTACGGCTTTTGACCAGGGTGACCCCGCAACCAACCTGGCCAGCCTGGAGAGCAGCGTAAACGCCAACCGGCGCATTGTGTATCCCGGCACCGTGGCCGAGGATTGGAACGAGCTGACCGGCGTCTATCCCAATCCCTACCGGGGCTCGGCCAAGTGGGACGGCTACGGCACCCGGGACAAGCTGATCTGGTTCCAGTACCTGCCGCCCC
This sequence comes from Fidelibacterota bacterium, assembly GCA_030640955.1. Lineage (GTDB taxonomy): Bacteria > Fidelibacterota > Marinisomatia > SCGC-AAA003-L08 > TS1B11 > DAOWIJ01. The sequence goes on along the minus strand of DAOWIJ010000125.1, from coordinate 2,097 downwards.
ACTCGGAGATTCGAATTTTCACCCTGGCTGGCGACCTGGTGAAAAAGATTATCCATGACGCCGACACCTATGCCGGTGAGGATGTACGCAACATCAACGCCAACCTGAAGCCCAAGTTCTCCGGCGGTGAGCACGCCTGGGACCTGATCACCATGCACGAACAGGAGGCGGCCACCGGCCTGTACCTGTACACGGTGCGCAACCTGGATAAAAGCAGCGCCAACTACGGCCAGGTGAAAGAGGGCAAGTTCGTTATTATCAAATAAGATTAGTGCAGGCGAGTATACCGCAGGCAGCAGGACAGCAAATCAGAGCACGGTCAGCAGCATGTTAGAAGTTTGTTAAATGGCCCGGATGTACAGCATATTTATTGATAAGCGGGCCTGAATACTCTAAATTATAAGCCCTTTCCTAAACTCAGGTATGAAATTTGATTTGATGCATACTTCGTACACCTTATCACTAATAACAAGAGGTTCCATTATGCGCAATTTGCTACGACCATTGCTGGTGGCATCTATTGCCATTTCCAGCGTTTTCGCACAGGCAACGGACCTGTTTTTCTCAGAATATATTGAAGGCTCTTCCAATAATAAGGCCTTGGAGATTTTCAATCCGACCACTGAGGCGGTGAACCTCTCCCAATATGCAATCCAAACTTCCAGTAACGGCGGGGGTTGGTACGATCCTGATACACTTAGTGGTACCCTTGAAGCCGGAGGTACCTATGTGATTATCAATCCCGATTGGGCGCTTTTTCCCACCGATTCTTCCATCGTGGATACTATCTGGGGCGCCTACGAAACTTACTTCAATGGAGACGATGCGAGAGCTCTGGCTAAATTGGTAAGCGGGAACTGGGAGATAATTGACATAATCGGCGATCCTGACAACGATCCCGGCACCGGTTGGGACGTGGCCGGTGTGGCCGCAGGCACTGCCAATCACACCCTGGTACGTAAATCGACCATCACCGCGGGTGATACCAGCTGGGCCGCGTCAGCGGGTACCGATTCAGCCAGTTCCCAGTGGCTGGTATACGATCAGGACGTCCATTTTCTAGGAGAACATAATCCAATTTCCGTTGGTACAATTGTATCTATCCATGATATCCAGTACGTCACCGATCCCGCCACCAACGATACTTCCGCTTACCTTGACAGCAGCGTTACCATCTCTGGTATAGTTACTTCTGAGTTCTGGGGATCGTATAAGAATCGCTATATGTTCGTTCAGGACGCTAATACGGCGTGGAGCGGGATAATGCTCTTTGAATACAGCGGTTGGGACACATATGACTTCACGGTTGAAGTTAACGGAATGGCTATCGGTACCACTAACAGTGTCGCACAGGGCGACAGCGTTACAATCACGGGTACGATTGATGAGTACTACGGTATGACCGAGCTGGTCGATGTCACCTCAGTGATCATCCACGGCCAGGCGGTCAATCCTCCCGCGCCTATTGCGGTGACTACCCTTGACATAGCTACCGGCAACGCTGCTGCTGAGATGTATGAGGGTGTGCTTGTAGAGGTGATGGATGCGGATGCCACCTTTGATGATGCCTACTGGTGGAGTACCTGGAGCGCAGACGACGGTTCAGGTGCCTGCAGGGTCGGCAATATTTGGGGTTATTACTATTTTCCAACCACAGGGGACAGCCTGGCATCCATTGTGGGTACTGTCGATTATGCCTATGACAACTTCCGCCTCCAGCCGCGCCTGGCTATGGATGTGGATGAAGCCGGCCCATACACACGCCTGCAGGCCATCCAGCAGGTACGGGGCAGCGATCTGTTGAAAACACCGGTGGATGCCATATCCGACACCTCCTATTTCCGGGGCGATACCGTTTCCATAAAGGGTATTGTTACAATGCCAACTGGCCTGAGCTATGCAGGCGACGGCATCAAATACATTTTCCAGGACCCGAATGGCGGTCCCTGGAGCGGTATTCTCTCTTATGATGAAGACTCAACAGCCTTCCCGGTCCTGTTTGAAGGAGATGAGGTCGAAGCAATCGGCTATATTGACGAATACATCACCAGCCCCAGTAACATGACCGAGCTGTGGATCACCCAGCCTATCAGCGTT
>DAOWIJ010000168.1 GCA_030640955.1 Fidelibacterota bacterium | reverse complement strand
TATCAACAATCTAAGAGACAATGCCCTTGTAGTCATATACGCTGAGAAACCAAAGGTAAACGTATTTGCGAGGCTTGGAAGGCATTTTAGCATAATATCCCAAACTGAGGCCGCCTAGCAAGCGCCTTCCCGCCCCGCCGTTGACGGCCGACGCTAAACCTGCCCCACCAGTTCCCTGATCGACTCCACGGCCCGGCTGGCGTCGTAAGCATACGCGTGGGCGCCGATCTGGCGGGCCCAGTCATCTGTGACCGGGGCGCCGCCGACGATGATCTTGATGGCATCGTCCAGCCCCTTGGCCTTGAGCAGGTCAACCACATCTTTCATCACCGGCATGGTGGTGGTAAGCAGGGCGGACAAGCCAATTACGGTGGCTCCCTCCTGGACGGCGACTTCCACAAATTTAGCCGCGGGCACATCCTTGCCAAGATCGATGACATCAAAGCCGGCCCCTTTCAGCATGATGCCCACCAGGTTTTTGCCCAGGTCGTGCAGGTCACCCTTGACGGTACCGATAACCACCTTCCCCATGGCAGACATATCGCCTGCCTCGAGCAACGGTTCGAGCTGGTCCAGACCGGCGTACATGGCCTTGGCCGCCAGCAATACGTCCGGAAGGTATATCTCCCGGGCCCCGAAGCGCTCACCTACCACGCTCATGCCGGCAACGAGACCGTCATCCAGAATCCGTTTCGCCGGGATTTCCTGTTTGATGGCCTGCCGGGTAATTTCCAGGGTCTGCTGGTGATCACCACGTTCCAGGGCCGCGGCCAGAGCTTTCAGTAATTCCATAAAAATCTCCTTACCAGCTAGGCTGTTATTTCTTTGTCAAGGGCGCGCATCCGTGGGACGCAACTGAACGTTTGGCAGGCGCGGCAAAAGCTAAACGTCGGTTTGAATCTATGGATTTCCGCAGGCCCATCCACCAGCACACCGGAAACCGATTTTAACGGACTCATGAGGTAGCTCGAATTAAGTGTGATCCCGATCTTTTCCGGTTTGAGGCAGGCAAAGAGCTTGCTCTGCCCACTGACATGCCAGCCGCAGTAGCCGGGGCTGTATTCAATAACATGGTGGTTTGGCTGCGTGAGTCCTTCGTCCAGGAGCTGGCGCGCAAAATCCTGGCTCAGGCGAGCAACGGCCAGGTCCGCGGCCAGGGAGGCGATGGAGTCGAGCATGGAGGCCAAGGCAAATTCCTGGCTGCTGAATAATTGCTCGATGCGCGCACTTACCTCTTCACCCAGTGTCAAAGCGAAAATGGCCAGGTTAGCTGCCCGCGGATAGATTTTTGCCAGCGGCGCATCAGGATCGTTCAATCCTGCACCTGAAAAAATGCCATCAAACTCGGTCGGTGATAGCGGGGTCCATAGCCCTGTGGGGCGCCCAATGGGAAGAAACATCTCCAGCGCCTCGGTGTAGATCGATTCGATCCGGGCCGAAACCTCAACATCGGCCGGGATGCCCTGATCCTGGAACACAGCCTCCCGCTCAGGCAGCGCTTCTTCCAGTGGCAAGCTGAAGGTATGGCTCATCAAGACCGCTCCGGCAGCTTGTCCTGGCCGTGGCGCCGGGCCTCGCCCTCCATCAGGCGCACCAATTCTTGTTTCACCTCATCAGCCAGGGTCGAGGGGCGATAAGATTCCAGCAGCCGGACCACTTCACTGTGTGCCCGCTGTCTCAGAGTGGTGGAGCCGCCCTCTTCCCAACGAGCCCGGTTGGCCCGCTCGATTACCGGTCCGGGGAAGGTTAGCTCATCCTTGATATGTTTGAGCGTATGATCGGCTATCAGCAGGTGCTGTTCCCTGAGCAACTCCTGGAACAGCGGCAAGGCCGGGAAATCCCCTTTCGGTGTGATACCGCGGATAAGCCGCAGCGTCTGACCACAGATCTCGTTGTCCAGCACCAGCTTTTCCAGGCTCTGGCAACTCTCGAAATCCAGCATGCCGGGACCGGATATGTTATTGATCCCGGCTAAAGCGGCCAGAGTGGCCCCCATGGAGCTTTCCAGACCGGCCTGGGCATCCAACTGCTTGGCGTCACTGAGCGAAATGTAAGCCTGTGTGGGCAGGCCCAGGTGTTTACCGATCTCGTTATAGGCGCAGTCGATCATCATGGTTTCCACCGCCCCCATGGGTGTGGTTTCGTAGCGCAGATCGAAGACGGCCGGTGAACCACCGTATAACATGGGCGTTCCCGGGTTGGCAATCTGGCTGATGACGATGCCGCTCAAAGTTTCGGCGGTGTGCTGAATCAAGGTGCCTACCAGTGTCACCGGGGCAATAAAGCCCGACAGCGGCATGGAGATGAACTCCACCGGTATGCCGTAATGGGCGCAGTCTACCAGGTTCTGTGAAGTAACGTCGCTCCATTTGAGCGGTGACGTAGGGCAGCAGGAGAACACGGTCAGCGGCTTATTCTTCAGGGCTTGCTCGTCACCCCGCACCGCCACCTGGAAATCCTTCATTACCTCAAAAGATTCAATCGTAAAGGCGCCTGTAACCACCGGCTTGGTGCCGTACAACAGACTTAGGAACAGACGGTAGCTGTCGGAAATCTGTTCATGGACATCCGCCGGGATGAGGGCCGTGCTCTGGGAAGCGATGTGATCCAGCTGGGCCACCACCCGGGTGTACTGAATGTAATCGCTGGTCGTGGGTTTACGGATCCGGTTGGTTTCATTATCCAGAATATGCAGGGCCGCCGAGCCGGGCGTGAAGTGTACGTTGTCGCCTGAAAAATCGTTGGTCTGTTCACCGTGGACATCATGTAACTGGAAGGCGGATGGCGCGCTATCCAGGGCTTTCTCGATCAGGTCCGCGGTGAAGGTCACATGGCGCTCGGATAACCGCACCTGTGCACCATGATCACCCAGCAGCGCCAGCACACCGGGGTTGTGCAGCGCCACGCCCAGCGTACACAGTATTTCAGTCGCCTCAGCGACAATCTTTTCAATCAGGTCCGGCTCAAGGAATTGAATTCTGGGTCGCATCATAGCCCCTGCAATTATTGCCTGACGATGTGGGTTACAGTCAACAATAAGGCTGAAAACTAGGGTCCGCCAATTGCGTTATCAAGGCATAAATCATACCTGGCGGGTGGCTGGGGAAACTGGAGTATATCGAGGGCCGCAAGGTAGTATTGCTGAAGTATGGAATCGATGCCCCGGGAGCCTGAAACAGGAAAGCCCTGAAAAGCCGGAGTACTCTTGCAGTGGCTCGGTAACCTGGTTGTTATGCGGAGGCCACAAACATATTCTGTGTCCAATCCAGGGCGTCAAAGTATATCTCCACGACCTGGTCCTCTTCCAATCGCAAGGTAGTGGCACAGGCCTGCAGGGGCTCCCAATCGCCTTCTTCGTAGGCTATGACCATCCCCAGTAGTGCGCCTAATTGCCCCTCCTGACCAAGGATGGCGGTCTTGATATCGTTTTTGATGGGCATCTCGTCAAGGATTTCTTCAAGAGGCCGACTGAAGAACAGGTCGATCAAGGAGAAAATGCCCATGAAGAAGAGGTCGTCCCCCCTTTGACCAAGACCTACTCGCTGGCCTAGTGCCTCCAGGAACTTGCCCCGGATCATACAAGTCACCAAAGCTTCTTCCGGCAGACCTTTACCGATGTTCCCAACTACCACCAGAGAGGCCCATTTTTTTACCAGATTGAGGCCCAGCAGGGTCAAGGCATGCTGTACTGATTCCACTTCCGTACGCAGTCCAAACGCTGCCGAGTTGATATACTTTAACAGGCCGTAGGTGAGCGATACATCCTGCTTGATAATGGATTCCAGTCTCTCAAACATGATATCGCTCTGGTTGATCTCCTGTAGCAGGCGCAGATAGTTCAGCTTAAAGCCGGGGATGGCGGTTTTCTCGACATATTCGGCTTTGTGAAAGAACGGACCGTGAAAGATGTCATAGTCGAGTCTCTTGGCCACATCAAACTCGGCCCGGCTTTCTACGTTATGGGCCAGGGTCTTTATCTGATAACTTTTGCACCAGGTGGGCACAAATGCCAGTTCCATTTCGTTTTTTCCTCTGAAATCCACGATTATCTGGCTTGCCAATTGGGCCATTTCATAGTACTGGTCTTCAGTTGCATAGGGGCCCAGGGCAATTCGAAAACCCTCTTCTTTCCAGCGCTTGATAGCAGACAAGTGCTCAGCTGTAAAATCGAAGGGCTCTCGGAGATAGAGAACCACGGTCTTTTTTGACAATTGTCGGAGGTCTTGCCCCAGCAAAAGTTCGGGGGTGATATCAATGCCAACATCCAACTGCTTCCCATTTGTTGACGAAGAGGAGCCATAAAGGCGGCCGCGGATGTTGTCGGGCAGTTCAGCCTTTATTTCTTCGCCTTCAAATAACTTTGCCGTATCAAAACCGAAGACAAGTTCGTAGGCCGTTACTTTTTCACGTGCATTAAACAGCGGTTGACGTGCGATTAGTCGTTTCATCTCGATCTCTCAATTTCGACTTCAAATTTATACTGGCAGTAGTAGCTGACATAGATAAATGACCCGAATAACTTGTCCTGCTGCTACTTACTGATAGCGCTTGTGAAGTCCAGCTGTCGCCACCTAATGTAGGCCCGATGCTTGACCGCTTTGAAGTTACTCATGATTGACTCTGAATATTAGAATTCATTACTCCGGACCAGATAGCCGTCGTATATTGCAAATGGCATATATGTATGGATTGCCGAAGTAAACGCTGGCAGAATACAATCAAGCAAGGCATTCATTTTCCCATTATTTTGCTTCTTAAATCACTTTTCCTACCATCCAGTGTTTGGCGAATCAATTGATAGAAAACAGGCTTGAGCATTAACGAATGATTATATGGATAAGACCCAATACTTGGAATTGCATTGGCCAGTTATTATTTTCGCAAGCGCCAATAAACATGAAATGGCTTGGATATACTATGGATGATAGAAACGAGAGATATTTTGGCTAAGATGGAACACATCCAAGTCGCGGATGGCCTTCATTGGGTGGCTATACCTGAGGCTGATCTGTATATACTGTGTGGTTGCCCTGGGGACAGTGTGAAACACCTGATGAAAAAGGGGTTAATCGTCGCCACGGAAAAAGAAGGTATCCAGTATGAAACCGGCCCCAATGCTATCCTTCTATCTGATGTCCTGATCCAGAGAGGCAGTTTTGGCAACCTCTCGGAATTTCCGGTTCTCCAGATGCTCTATTTGCAGGGTATGATCCTGCCAGATCATCCTAACAACACAGGGATCCGACCGTTACTTATTGGCGCTGAAGATAAGGTTTCAGCCCAGTTAAAATACATCTACCGTGGTAATTACGGCCTCATTTCCGAAGAGGAAATTATAGAATCGGGAATCGACCCAGAACAGGCCCATCAGATGATGCGGCTGAAACTGAAATTCGCTTTTGGTGAAATCCGCCCTACTGAAGACCTCCTGGACGGTCTTGTGGTTGGCAGCCAACCCACTGAGATCAGGAACGGAGTGATAATCGAGCGACGGGGGATGAATATTTATGAACTCCGCTATAAGGATGAAGCCGTGACAGTTGACCTGAACCTGCCGCCAGCGAGTACCTACACCCTGCCCTATTCGGTGGATTACCGTCAGATCGATAGAAACTATTTTTCGATCATTCATTCAGGCGATGGTGACGGCTGGGACATGAACCGTGCCAGCATGGGTAGCGTATTGATGTTCAAGGGCAAATACTACCTGGTAGACGCTGGTCCCCATATCGGTTTGATCCTGCAGGCCCTGGGTATCAGTATCAATGAAATAAAAGGCGTTTTCCATACTCATGCCCATGACGACCATTTCGCCGGTCTCAGCACTCTGGCCTACTCGGAGCACCGCCTCAAGTATTATTCGACACCGGTTGTCCGTGTATCCGTCCAGAAAAAGCTGGCTGTCCTGGCCGGCATCAGCGAGGACGAGTTTACGCATCTATTCGACGTTATCGACCTGGAATATGAGCAGTGGAACGATATAGATACTCTCGAGGTTAAGCCTATTATTAGTCCCCACCCGGTGGAAAACAATATATTTCTTTTCCGTGCCAGTCTTGATGGTGAGCATCGTACGTATGCTCATCTGGCGGATATTGTCTCCATGGAAGTGCTGAAAGGAATGGTTACTGAGGATGAGAACGAGATCGGGATCCGTCGGGAATACTATGATGAAATACTCGAGAAATATCTCATTCCGGCAAACCTGAAAAAGATAGATATTGGTGGTGGTTTGATTCACGGGGATGCTGAAGATTTTCGCGATGACCGGTCAGATAGAATTGCTCTTTCACATACTGCAAAGCAGCTGACTGACCAGCAGAAGAGCATCGGCGCCAGACCTGACTTTGGCAGCGTAGATGTGCTCATCTCCAGTGAAGAGGATTTCAACCGGCAGCTGGCTGAGGAATATCTGGAAAAGTACTTCCCCGAAGCCAGTGGGGAGGAGTTGCGTGAATTGCTTCAGGGCGCCATTACGACTTTTGAACCGGGTGCCGTGCTGGTTGAACCCTATATGGTGAATGAAGATATATATCTGATTTTAGGTGGAAACGTTGAAGTGATCCATCCTGGCGTACACAATATACTTTCATCCGGGGCAATGATCGGTGAGTTATCGGGAGTGATGGACGAAAAAGTGAAAGAAACCTACCAGGCCGTAGGCTATGTAAGTGCCCTGCGTATCCCAACAGAGCAGTATATAAACTTCATCCAAGGTAGTGGCCTGCTGGAGCAAACTCAGCAGTTGTTCTATAAGCGCAGGCTGCTGAAATCCACAGACCTGTTCGGTGAATCACTGTCGTATCCACTACAGACAAAACTGGCCTCGGTGATGACAGAGCAGAGATGCGAAGAGGGCCATCTCTTTGCCAGGGAGGACCTGGAATGTATCTGCATGATCAGTTTCGGTGTGGTAGAGCTGTGGGTCGATGACATAAAACTGGAGACACTCATAGCGGGAGACATCTTCCATGAAGAAGCTGTGCTCACCGGCGTGCCCGGCAAAATTCAGGCGAGAGCAGATTCAGAGGTAGAGATATACAGGTTCCCTGCCAATATCCTGGTAGATATACCAATAGTCCGGTGGAAACTGTTCGAACTGCATAAACGGCGGAATGATATCTTACTCAATCTGTAAATCGAATGCCGCGGGAGGGACTCCCCACCGATGGCGGGGCCGGCAGGTTCAAAACCACAAATTTCATCCGGGGTGGCTTGGTGATGGGGCTGGTGGGGCCGGCGATCGCCATGTTGTGGTGTCTGTGGTTGTTTTGGTGAGCTAACCGGGGTCGTGGCGCCCGGCAGCCCCCGCTGCTGAAGCGCGAATCCGTTAGAAATCAGGAAGGAGACAGGAGTAAATGAATACCGAAAGAAAAGCATTGCCCTCAATTCATATTCAGGCGGCTATGGCATTAATGTTGATACAACTCGTTCATAAAATCGTCCGTGAGATACCTGGCGCGCTTAATATGGGAGGTCCTGGCGTAGTTGCCGTTCCAGTTTTTGCCGGCTTGCTTGCTGTTGGAATACTGTTGCTTGCCTTGAGAATCAAATGGGGATTGATCTTGGGGATGATCGACGGAGCATTTATGCTCTTTCAGCCCATTTTGGTTCATATTATTCTTGCTCACCCTGATCAGAATGGAATCTGGTGGTATCCCATATTTCCATGGACGCAGGCGCTATTGATCATTTATTTTTGTCGTCTTGCTTGGAAAAAATGGTAGCAGAAGAAAATACATCTTGTTTTTCAAATGAAATGGATTTCTAACTAAATGATTGATCAGATACCTGAAGCAGTGGCACTTTGTTAAACTATATTTCTATCAAGTTTTGTTTCTTTTATGCAGTATTATTTCATCATCAGGCACTGTCACCTCAATGCTACCCTTACGTTCCCTATCATTAAGGGTAACCGACAATAGCCTGCTTAACTATCCCGCCATCATGGCGCCGTCGGGAGCCTAAGCACACCACTATCTCTTATCCAGACTGAGAGTTGTAATTTATATAGGCACATACGCCAGCTTATATGGCGGAATAATAAAGGAAGGTTTTAGCTAATGGGTGACACCCGACGAGCGGTTCGGCGACAATGGGGTGATCTTGAATTTTCTTCTGGCCAGGCCGTACTGAAAATCATCGGCTGTATCATTCTGGCGTGGCTCATCGCCCTCCTGCCCGCCCATCCCGGTCTGGACCCGGCAGGCAGGTGGGCGTTATTCATCCTTATTCTTGCTGCGGGGCTATGGGCCACTGAAGCCATCCCAGCCTTTTCGGTGGCGCTGGTCGTAATCGCTCTGGAGATCATGATCCTGGGCAAACCGGATGGTGTTTTTGCCAGCACATCAACCGATTGGGAGATATTTTTGCGCCCTTGGGGAAGTCCCATAATATGGTTGTTCTTTGCCGGTTTGGTCCTGGGCGAGGCGGCCCAGACTACGGGGCTTGACCGGCTATTCTCCCGGTACATCCTCCAATGGTTCGGCGCCACACCCGGGGGTATACTTTTCGGGGCCATGTGTATCACCTTCCTGTTTTCCATGTTCATGTCCAATACCGCCGCCACGGCCATGATGGTAGCGGTCATGGCGCCTGTGGTCGGCACCTTGAAGCAAGATACTCCGTACGCAAAATCTCTCCTTTTAGGAATTCCCTTCGCCGCTAATGTAGGTGGCATGGGGACCATAATCGGCAGTCCGCCCAATGCAATAGCCGCCGGACTGCTGATGGACACCTCGCCGATCAATTTCACCCTTTGGATGATGGCCGGGCTACCACCTGCTCTGGTACTTTTTTTCCTGGCCTATCTGTACCTTCGGTTTGCGTATCCCACTGATGTAAAAGAAATCGATATCAGTGGCCTGGACCGCAAGACACGGACCGGGGATCAGCTACCCTTGTGGAAAAGGCTCATGGTTATGCCGGTATTTATTTGTACGATACTGCTCTGGATGACGGGACCGTTCCATCACATACCCACATCGGTGGTTGCTTTTCTGCCCATAACGGTGTTTGCCGCAGCTGGTATCATAACCGTAAAAGAAATCCGGCAACTTCATTGGGATGTCCTGCTGCTCCTTGCGGGAGGTCTTTCTCTGGGTATTGCGGTGCGCGAGACCGGCCTGGCGGTCTGGCTGGTGGACCAGCTGCCCACACACCTGCTTGGACAAGTTACCATCGCTTTCGCCCTGAGCTATTTTACCGCTGTTATTTCCAACTTCCTGAGCCATACTGCTGCCACAAACATACTGGCGCCAATCGGACTGGCCCTGGCTGCGGGGTTTGAACCACTGGTAGTAATTCCACTCGCCCTCGGGGCATCATCGGCCATGTGCCTGCCGATTTCGACGCCCCCCAACGCCATCGCTTTTGCAGCCGGCAAGCTCAAAAGCACAGATTTTATCCGGGGTGGCTTGGTGATGGGGCTGGTGGGGCCGGCAATCGCCGTGTTGTGGTGTCTGTGGTTGTTTCGGTAAGCTAACCGGAGTCATGGCGCCCGGCGGCAGGCCATCACTCGGCTTTACTTGGTGCCGCCTTCCACTGGACACTAACTCAAGCTTTTAGTTCCTTCAGTGCCATCCGGGAGAGCAGCAGCACCTCCCGGTCCACTTAATTGATGCCGGGAGGTGTGTCTCAGGGGGAAGGGAGGTGAGAAGCGGTATGTTACATTGAAGTCTGATTTCCCATGGAGATAACGTTGAGATCGCGGACAGCATTGACGATATCGATAGGCTTGCTTCCAAGTCTGCCCGCGATTGCCTTGATATTCTCGCCCGAATTTTTGACCACAATGCCTTGATTTTGCAGCAGACAAGCGGCCTCAAGCACATCAACATGGTATAAGTTGCAAACCTCGCCGAAGGTCATCCGACCATAGCCGGCTCCTGGAGTGACTATTGGCTCCGGGTATGAGGGCGGTGCGAGTTTCTCCTCAAGCAGGTTATGGATCTCATTCGGCGAATGGCCATTTCGTATGGCAATGTCGTTGATCAGATCTTCCGGGGCAGCGATAATACCTTCATCGTTCAGCAGGGTTACTACCTGGGCAACTTCAACCTGTAAAACCTGTCGAGTGTATTCAGCCAGTGTCAAATCCTTGGCATGGGAAACCGGTGGTTTATCGCTGGTGGCCACCCAATATTCCTTGATATCTTCTCCCAGGGCTATGACAGTGCCAAAAGGTGCTATCTCAGCCAGAGTCCCAATAAAGAAAGTCGCGATAATGACAAGGGAAATAAACAATTCTTTCTTCAGCCGCATCCCCCGCGTGTTCTTTTGCTTAAAATAGGCCACGAAAACCTTCCAGTTGAACACAAACAGATGAAAGAAAGCCGTAATCAGTAACAGTAACACGAATAGTGTGTGTACCGCTCCCCATTGTGGTTTGTCCAGGCCTAACATAGTCCACGCATTCCAGTTGGCGATCCTACCCTGGGGAGTCAGATAGAGCACTATCCCGGATATAGCGCTTGCCAGGAATGCAAAAGCTATAATAAATGACGTTAGCGCTTTGGTATTGATCTTTTTTTTCTGCATTTCACCTCTTTTCTTCAGCTTATTGGGCATCCGGGAGAGCAACAGCCCTCCCGGTTAGCCACTGTATTCGATTACCAATTACGATAGCCGCGGCCCCGTCGGCCCGGGCCAACGCCATCGCCGAAGCCTTGGCCCCTGCCGTAGTTCATACCCGGACCGTAGCCTAAGGGCCGGGCGTCAAACAGAACGCGTTGCTCCTTTGTGAGCAAGGTGCGCACTTCCAGACGGTGCTCTACCCATCGCTTCTGCAGCGACTCACGCTGGTCGGCAATGCTGGAGATGGTTGCATTGATGGCCTTCTGATCGGTGCGGTCAGCCCGCATTAATTGGTGCAGCTTCAGCCTTGATATATCGAGGCTGGCTTCACCATTGATGCGCTCGGCCTGGTAGCTGTTCCGCAGCTGGCTCATTTTACTCAGTTGCTCCGTTGTCAGGTTTAGCCCCTCATCCCAGCTCAGGCGGGCCAGGCCAAATCCGCGCTGGGGCTGGGCAAACAGGCTGACTGCTGAAAGCAGGATTATGGGCAATAGTACTTTTTTCATGATTCACACTCCTTTTATTTATCCATGTTTATCTGTAGACCCACGGTTATAAATCCACCACTGGAATCATACAGCGGGTCATTTGATCGGTTCCGGTTCCAGCCGAATGTCAGACTGGAGCCAAGTGTATCAAATTTGTTGGAAATGGGCAGATACCACGACCGTGACAGCCGGATTTGATAATCGAAACGCCGTTCCCTGCGGCGTTGGTGGGAAATTACGTAGCTATCTTCATCAAGGACATACTCATTTAAGCCAAAATCGTAGAGATAGACCGGGACATCGATATAATCCCTGATCCGGTAATCGGCAGAGGTCGCCGCCGTGATCTGCCATGGCAGGATCACTGTCAGTTGCGCGGAGCCGCCGTAGCCGTCCCAGCGAAACCGGTCCACAAAAGGATTATCCAGGCCATCCAGGTAGTTAGCGCCCGATGCGTCCCGGTTTAACCGCCGTTGCCAGTCTGTTTGCAAAGCCAGTCCAACTCGGGAATGCAGGGACTGACTCACACGGAATGAGCCGTCGATCATTATATTGGAGGGCAACTCCTCATACAGTGGTATGCCCACAAAACCACGGCCTCGTCCTGCCATCAGCGGCGGCGACCAGAAATCCTGGTAGGATAGATTTCCTCCCAGACGGAGGGCCGTGCCGCTGTTAAACGATTGTGTCAACAGCGCATAGCCGCGATGCACCGTGTTGGAGGCCTGGGCTTCTTCAGGGAATGAACGCGCCTGCAGATCGTAGCCAAGTTTCAGCGAGCGTTGGGCAAGTGGGCTGTACTTCCATTCAAAATAGGCGCCCAGGTCGCCGTGATCATAATAGCTGTAATAGTCGGAATATCGGCGGCCGGTGTATGACAGCCCGCTGTAAAAGTGGTGGCGGTCGTTGTCCAGCTTACGCCACTGAATGCCACCGCTCCACCAGCTGTAAGAGTAAAGCCCATCGGTGAGCACTTCCGAGCGGGCGAAAGCGCCGGTAACGCGCAGATTATCGGCGGGATAATAGGCCAGGTTCACCCGGCCGTCTGTGACAAACTGCTCACCAACCAGATTGGATTCGAACAGGTTGTCACCGTGCCCGACCTGTGTGCTTACCGATGCTGACCAATGCTGGCCCGCCAGGTTACTAATGAGAGTGGCAAAAAAGAGAATGATAAGAGGAATAATCCTTATGGTTTTGAATTCGATTGATGATCTGTCTTGCATCGTTTGCCCCTGTTCCTCTTGAAAAACCAATTTGCTGTTTCAATAATAAAAGGGTTACCAGGGAGCGGGGTAGACCGCCCCCTGGCTAAACCCTGATCAGCGATTGGAAGGACCTCTGCGAAATGTGCCAAGGGTTCCATCACCTGTGCAATCGCCGGGACCGAAACCGGTACCGTCGGCGGGACCCATGCGGTTGAAGCCGGTACCGTCACCAGGGCCAAAACCACCGGCGCCACGCCGGCCGCCGTTCATTCCGGCTCCATGGCGGTGACTAAAGCCGCTGCCATCGGCCAACCGGACATAGTCGTCGTCCATCCCGTTGGGGATGCCATCGCCGTCCGCGTCGGGAGCCAGGTCGTTGATGCCATCGCCGTTTTCATCCAGGAACATACCCGGTCCCTGGCCGAATCTGACGCCGTCAGCTGGCCGGACATAGTCGTCGTCCATTCCGTTGGGGATGCCGTCGCCGTCCGCGTCGGGAGCCAGGTCGTTGATGCCATCGCCGTTTTCATCCAGGAACATACCCGGACCCTGTCCGAAACCGTTCCCACCGAAGTCCTGTGCCTGCAGTTGTTGCACGCCCAGGGTCATGGCTGCCAACAGCCCAGCCACGGTGGCAAGTGATTTGAGTTTGATTGTTTTCATGATCGTGCCTTATATTTAGCGCCGGATTATCCAGCGCAGCTAATGAATGCTTCGTTTGTTACTTTGATGGCTGAAAATGGAAAAGGTTAATAACCCGATAAACATTATCGCTAACTGGACATGACCAGGGGAAGAATCCCGACCGTGCCGCGCCAAGACCGCCCGCGATCGTCGTCCTGATCACTATGACCTTAGTCAAGCACTTTTGAGCAGACTTGGGTTGACGGATCGGTAGTTAGTGATATAGGGGTTCTGATCCCTGATCATGGCACAGATCACCTTCAGCAGTCTATTGGCGATGTTATTAATCACCAAC
>DAOWIJ010000005.1 GCA_030640955.1 Fidelibacterota bacterium | reverse complement strand
GCGTCGTAATCGTCTTCGATCTCCCCTTCCAGAATAGCTTCTTCTATAGCTGTCTTGAGCTCGCCCACCTGCGGCCCTGGAGCGATACCGCATAGCTCCATAATCTCGTCCCCCCGCACCGGCGATTGGAATGCGCGCATCTGGTCCCGCAGAGTAACGTCGGACATGAGCGCCTCCACCCGCTGGAAATTGCCCATGTAACGCTTAATGCGCAATTCTCGCTTGGTGGTCACGTCGGCGCGGCATAGCAGCATGAGGTCGTCTACATCCTCACCGGCGTCCCGCATAAGCCGCCTGACGGCGCTGTCGGTAATACCGTACTGGGCCAGAGCGATGGGCCGCAGGTGCAGTCGAGTGAGTTTCATGAGGTAGTCGCGCAGCTCGTTGGAGAGCTTCATGCGTCTGGCGATCTGGCCAACCATTTTGCGGCCCGCTTCCTCGTGGTGGTGGAAGGTCCAGCCCCGGGCCGGGTCATAGCGCTTGGTCTGCGGCTTGGCAATGTCATGGACCAGGGCGGCGAAGCGCAATTTCCGTTTGCCGCTGAGCATGGCCGTATTATCCACCACCTGCAGGGTATGCAGAAACACGTCTTTGTGGCCCTGCCCGTTGACGAAATCCACGCCCGACATGACATCCAGTTCGGGGAACACCTGGGCCAGCAGACCCGTCTCCTTGAGGATAAGAAAGCCGATACTGGGCTGATCCGTACCCAGCAATTTCATGGTTTCCTCGGTAATCCGCTCCCAACTGATGATTTCCATACGCTGTTTCTGCCTGGTGATGCTGGCGAGACACTCCGGTACCAATTCGAACCGGAGCTGGGCCGCGAACCGGGCCGCCCGCAACATGCGCAGGGGGTCATCGCTGAAGGTAACGTCGGGATCCAGCGGTGTGCGCAGAATGCCATCGCGCAGGTCCTGGACGCCGCCGAAAGGATCGGTCAAGTCGCCGTAAGTCCCCGGCCTGATTGATACGGCCAGGGCGTTGACCGTGAAATCCCGGCGGGACATGTCACTATCCACCGTTCCTGGGGTAATGTCGGGTTTCCTTGATTCGGCGCTGTAACTCTCGGTCCGGGCGGTGGCTACCTCCACCTGGCGGTCCTTCAGCGGCAGCAGGGCCGTGCCGAACTGCTCATAGGGCACAATGCGATCCAGCCCCAGGTGCTTACTCAGCTTTTCAGCGTAGCCGATGCCGTCGCCTTCCACCATCAGGTCTATATCCGAGGTGGGACGGCGTAGCAGCAAGTCCCGGACATAACCGCCCACCACAAACGTGTTCAGCTTCAGCTGCTCGGCCAATTCACCGGCGATGGACAGCAATTTCCGGTTGGCGCGGTCCTCATTCAACAGTTGGGAGAGGTTGCTCATAGGTGTGAAGCTAATTTCATTCCCCCCATTTATCCAAGGACACCTGTGGACCAGTTCAAATTAATTGTCCTTTTACGTCGAGCAGTTAGCGCGATTTAATCAGCCATCACTTTCACTTGGGTTTTGCATCCTGCTGTACCTACCTTAAGCCATGGTCAGGAAATGCATTTTGCTGCTGCTGATCGCGGCGGGTACGTTGTCGGCCCAGTTTGCCGAGGTCAATGTGGGCGTGGACATGGAACAGCTCAAGGTAGTGGAACGCCAGGAGCTGCAGGGCATTGACGAGACTATCCGCCAGTTCTACCTGACGTCCCAGTGGGGCAAGGAAATCGACAATCTGGATATGACCCTGGACCTGCAGCTGGTCTTTCAGTCCACAATCGACATCGCCAATGTCAAGTACTACCAGGCCCAGGCCCTCTTCCACAACCGCCTGGACCAGCGTTATTTCATTAAGAATATCAAGTTCCCCTATTCCCGGGGACAGAGCATGCGCCTGTCCACGGTCTACGATCCGCTCTCATCGACTTTCGCTTTTTACGCCTATATCATGATTGCCGGTGAACTGGATACCTATGACCTGATGGGTGGGGCTCAGTACTACTCAGCGGCTACTTCGCTGGCCTCATCCGGCGAGAACGAACCCAATGTTGGTGGCGAATGGACCGAGCGCATCCGGCTGGTGGAACGCCTTTCACTGAATAAGGAATTGCGCCGGTGCAAGGCCTACTTTTACCAGGCCCTGGACGCCCTGGCCGGCGAAAAACCCGATCTGCCCCGCATGACCGAAGCCCTGCGGCACTTCCACAGCGCCCTGAACACCATCTACCTGCGCAAAGGGCAGGACCGCTACACCGGCATATTTCTAATGGGTCATGCCGCCGAGATTACCGAGCTGCTGGCCACCGCCGGTATGTGGAAAGAGCTTCGGGACATGGTGGAGTTCGACCCCGACAACAAGCGCATCTACGAAGCGCCCCTGAATAAGTAGGGGTGCTCTTCTGTTGAGGTTCGGCGAGTCGAATCCGTACCTGGTTTCCTAGTTGGGGCACGACGCGTGCCAAGCATCCCGACTTCAATGTCGGGGTCGTGCCCGTACCCTTTTTAAAGCTCTCCCATCAGGCGGGTCAT
>DAOWIJ010000039.1 GCA_030640955.1 Fidelibacterota bacterium | reverse complement strand
GATAACCACGCAATGGCCATCAAATGGCCTGCTCCTGCCGGGGGGAGCGATGAACCAATACCGCGGTCACGAAAAAAAAGTGCGTTGCGGTCAGAAATCATTTCGTGGCCTCCTCAGCCGCCTCCTTGGCCGCCTGCTCCTCAGCCTGTATCCTGGCTTCGTATTCGCGGTTGCTCTTGCGCAGGACGTGAATCATCATCGCCGGCATTTTCTCCTTCTCTGTCAGGGCGTTGCGGGTTGACTTGATGGCGCCTTCCACGATCTGATTGCTGGTGACGGTCTCGGCTATCAGTCTGGCGCGCAGCTCATCGGACCGCAGGGCCACCAGCTGCTCCATGCGCCGGCGGCGGGCTGTCCAGCGGCCCCTGCTCCATCCAGCGCTTGACGGTGGCCTGGGAGGGCGCCTGGGAGCCGTATTCCAGGTACAGGCGATGAACCACCTCCTCCCGGGTGTAGCCGGCGTAGTAGTAGGCGAAGGCATCCTCCCGGATGTGCTGGGGAAAGCGGGTTGTTCTAGCCCGTGCTGCTGCCATGACGGGAAACTAGGCAAAAAAGCGGCCCGGCGCTTTCGCCGGGTGCGCAAAGTGCGCGGGGGGAGGTTTAACCACAGAGACACAAAGGGTGAAGCACAGTGCAAAAGAGAAGCACCCGCCGCCTGTCCCGAAGAAAGCGGGGAGAGGGGAAGTCCGTAACTAGGATTCGCTGGCCCAGGTCAAGGGGTGCTGACTGGAAAAGATGGGGTGAGAACTAATAGAGACCCCACAAATAAGAAAACTATGCAGTGTGGCCTTGACAGATCATGCATTTACAATTACGATCGGTGAAGTGTCGTATCCCTACAACGGCGCCATCTTTCCTATCAGCACGATTGAATACAAGACTAAAAAGATCCTTCTCATCGTTCTCTAAATATCTGCGAAGTGCATAGCTACACAAATCTGCAATCTGTACCATACTCGTCAGTTGACTGTCAACAAATAAGGGCGTTTCAATAATATTCTCGACAGAAGTCCACAGTGTTCCAACAGACTGAAATTGTTTCATTAAAGCTGTGTGTTTCTTAGACACCGTTTCATTATTGTCATGGATTATTAGCCCATAGGGCTTGGTGGGAGTACCGGTGCTAATGATCTGAAGATATTGTTCAAACCGAGATATCACTTGCTCAAATGCTTGCTCGTCAGCGGTTTGAGAACTTCTAGTAGGATCGAAATGTATCTTGTCAATACATTCCGCGAAGAGACGTGCATATCCCCAGTTTGAAATGCGCTTCGCTATTTCAAATATGAATTCTTTTCGTTCAGCATGTGTTAAATGAACGTAATTAGCTGTATTTCTATAATTTTTTCTTGTTTGTTTATACTGTTTTTGATTCCTAGTTTTTTGTAACCGTAATAATTCGGTCTTTCTGATCTTCTCCACTTCTGCGCGTCTTCGAGGAATTGGGAGATCTTTAAAATCCGGCACTTGATGTTGTTCTAAGTATCGTCTTTGCATCCACGAGGTATGTATCTCAGCTCCGCTAAGAGAGTATTGATCCTTTAACGTATTGATTTCTTTGTCACAGTTTTTCCAGTGCCAGATTGGTATGGCAATGCCCGCAAGAATGTAATGGGATGTATTCCCTGGAATTTGTGGTGTACCTGACTCATCGATATAGCAGATATACATAATAAATATGCCCTTAAAAGAAAAGCGACTGGGGTGTTGGGCCTTCGGCCCCACTGTGAGACGCTTGGCGACTCATCCCAGACGCTGAACGAATATAAGACTTCAATCGTTCATTGTCAATATCGGTTTATAAAAGATATTCTGAAGCCTACAATTGAGATTATTTCACAAACGTGAAACTAATTGTACGAAACTTTAGAGGATTGCAATTGAATCTTTACTCATATTAATTCATCCCTTGTGAATAGCATAGATTTGGAGGTCATCGGAATCATCACTCCTCAACAAAGTAATCCGAATCTACGCGCTTGATCTGGTAGATTGTAGATGTAGAAGTGCAATGCTCAATTCTGTTATATCGCCGCTATCTAAAAAAAATCTTCTATTTACACAATTTCTGTGCAAGATCGACCATATCTTCATACTCGTTATGTCCTTGTGCTTTTTCAAGAAAATCTGATAATAAAGATCGACCGTTCTTCTTACTAACATAATTGAAAGTCAGTATCGCTTGACCATATAGATAGCCAAATTCCTTAGATTGTTCGGCGAAACGTTCAGCAAGGAAGGTGATTACATCATAAATTATTTCTTGGCTAACTTTTTTATCTTTCCTGAGTAAGTTGTATGAGTTTATAGCTTCGATATATTCCTTGTCTCGGATAGCGAAAAATGCACTGTTAACAAGATACAGCGGATGGTTTGGAGCTTTTTTATTTATTTCCACTGTATATTTTTTTGCTCTTTCTATGTCGCCTTGATAAAAACTCGCTATTGCCATACCAGAATAACAATTCACAGGGTCTGCACCTATTCTAAGTCCTTGTTCAGCATAATAAATGACCTTATCGTAGTCCGCTTCGTCACCATAATATCTAATTAGGCCAATGTGTATCTCTCCAAGGATTGCTCTTAACCGTCCAGACTTAATTAGGTTTAAGTGTAATTTCACTTTCTTACTTTTAGTAGGTATCTTGATTACTCTTTCTTCCGGGGGAATACCTTGTTCCAAAGCAGGCAGCAGGAAATTAATTAGCTGTATCGCTATTTCAATATGTTCCAGTGATCTTGCCAAGGTGATTGAAATTATTGATAATGCAGACTCAAATAACTCATTTGATACTTTCTCTATATCGGGGATTTCATTGCTTTCACTAATAATCCAATCGCGATTTGCAAGCATTAATTTGATGTCATTCTGTATAACTCCAAAATAGTCTGAGCCTCGGGGCGCGTTAAAGGCAAGATAGGAAAAAAAGAAATTTCTCATATCGTATCGATACGAATCATTTATCGTGCCTCTGTAGACTGTTCCATAAATCACTAAGAAGAAATTGCGCTTTTTTACATAATGCTCTGCTTCTTCTTTTGTTGAAAAAATATCCGACCCGATTTGAGTTATTTTTATTGTTTCCAGCAAGCCGATAATGTTCAATCTATCCTTGATTCGTGAGATCGCAGAATCTATGATACGCTGCGACTTATAATTTTCAGATCTAAGCGCAAACGCTATCACTATCTTATTTGATGGAATTGCCCTACGACCAGATAAAAACAACCAAATGATATGCCAGATGATGCCAAAAATGAAGAAGGTCAAGACCTCATATTGCACTGGTATTGAATAACTTGATGCAATGATTCGTAGGATTAGGATGCCCACAACGAGAATACCAAAAAAGCCGCTCTTGGTTTTTCTTCTAGGTAGGATATAACGAACAAATTCAATTAAATCTTGAAAATTTATCCCCATATCAGATAATCCTATCTGAGAGCACCTTTATACAACCATGGGTATAAAGTTGACATTGCCCCGAGTATAAGGCATAAAGGCCGGAATGGCAAGGGGAACCTCTTACTGGGCGCTGGGGAACTCACCCCAGTCCCGAAGCTTCGGGACGTCCCCTCTCCCCGCTTACTGCGGGATAAACTTTAAAATAGAGGGGATCAGAACTTTTCGTCAGCGATTTTCAGTATTCTCATCAGCACTCCTTCAAGGTTCGATTCCACTTCGTTTGAAGTACACCGAAAGAATCTGATGCCATAGTCTTCGATCATTTTCTGCCTGATTTTATCCCGGTCTGCGATATCAGCTTTATGATGTATGCCGCCGTCGATCTCAATGGCCAGTTGTTTTTCAGACTTGGTTTGCCGTTTGCGGAGTCGACGAGCTGTCACCTTCAACGGTTTGATCCGGTAATGCTGCTTGAATTCACCGGTGGGCTTGTCGGGGTCACTATCTGTTGCCATAACCACAATTTACTGACCAACCCGACTATTTACCCCTCTATTTCAAGCCTGTCACGCCAACGGCGGGGAGAGGGGCTCCCGACGCCTCGGTCGGGACGGGGTGAGTTACTCCGGCCAGATCGCCATCCTTCGGCTGAGAGCCTGTGCTGAAATCGCCGCCAGGCGATTGAAGTGCTCAGGACAGGCTCCCGGCAGCCGCCGGGATCGCGATGACAAGAGGGTACGGACACGGCGCGCCGTGTCCCAACGGGGAGACCGGGGTGGTGGGGAAAGGGAGTTCCAAGTTTCGAGTTCCGAGCATCGAGTCCCAAGCCCCAAGACTCAAGTCTCAAGTCGCCGGCGGTAGATCGCCACATCCGGGGCTAAAAAAAATATGAGCTATATTTGGCACTACTGAGGTTTCAGTTCTCGCCTGGTTCTTTCCAGGTTGGCTCTGAATGCTGCCATCGCCGGATGGTTGGTCTTTCTACCAAGCTTGACAGCTTTCTTGTAGCTGTCCAGGGCTTCTGAAAGTTGACCGGCTGCCGTATACCCGTCACCGAGGCTATCATAGACGTTGGCTGATTTGGGATGACGGCTGGCATTGGCTTCGAATACCTCGATGGCCTCAGCAATGCGTCCCCGGCCCAATATTATATAACCTAGCTGATTGAGGGCATCCTCCGGTATGGGAATTGTGTACCCGAATCGATTTGAGAGATTTGCATAATACTCATCGATCAACTGGAGGGACGGCTGATCAGCAAGTTCGGGAGGTACTCTGAACTGCCAACCTTCGTACAGCAGTTCCAGTGCATCGTATAGTGTCCGATGGGTAATCGAGCCGTGATCCTCATTTTCCATTATTTTATAGGCGAATTTCACGCCCTGATCGGGATACCTGGCGAATACATCCGCCATGTCCTGGGCACTCTTCATCATTCGTTCGGGCTCGTTGCCAACGGTCAGATAGAAGAACTTGTGCTCGAGCGGCGGACCTGAGAGGAGCTCATCCATCCTTTTAATCGTTTCATTGTCATTCCACCAGAAGGCCGGGCTGATGCTGACGTATGCGTCGAATAAATTCGGATCGGTGAGAAAAGAGTGGCCGACAAACAGACCACCTAACGAATGCCCGACGTGAATCCGATAGGGTTGGGTGCGATAGTTCTTTTCGATGTACGGGATCAGCTCGTCGCTGATAAAACGGAGAAACTGGTCTGCGCCGCCAGCATTGGCAAAAGTTTGGGCGTCTTCAGCGCTGGGGGTGGATGACAGATCATGGGTACGGTCGATATTTGTCAAGGCGACGATAATCATTTCGGGCATGCGGTTGACCCGGGCTTGGAAGTGCACTATCCCAGTGAAATGAAAAAATTGGGCTTCAGCATCGGTCATATATAGTACCGGGTATGCTTGATCACCCCTATCGTAACTATCGGGCAGGTATAGCCAAACGGTTCGGTCCTGGTCCAGTATGCGCGATTTGACTACGAAGTGCTTTCCTACTGTTATGGGTGCGTCTTCCTGAGCGGAAAGATTGGACGCCGGGACGATAAAGATAAGGCTGAGCATTAGCAGGCTTAATGTGCGGAAACTACTAATTGTAGACATGACGGCCCCTGTTATGGCTGTTGTTGTTTCGGCTATGTTTGTATCTTCTTTTAGCACCGGTTCGAGATGTTCATCAGCACCAGTGCTGATGGTTAGACCAACTGAAGCGGCAGATGGTTGTCATTTTGATTTGGACGCTGCCTGGACCAGCAATCGAGGCTTCCCCCTCTATTTTAAGAGAGGGGGAAACACAGTTTACCCCGCCATCGGCGGGGCAGTGTGGGGGTGAGTTCGCTTAACAGTTCGCCGATCCGCCAGCTGGCGGATTTTGGTCCACATTGTTCTGAGCCAAAACACTTGACACCCATTGCGATTTGCTGTAGACTCCCTGGCAAGGGTATCTATGGCTGTGGACATCATTTCATCATCGCCAGGTGAACCTTCCATTTAAGGGGGCTGACCATGAAATCACTTATGCAGGGTCGCAGGGACGGGAAGTATTGGGAAGACTGCGAATATACCATTAAAGCCCTATTCAAACTGGACCTGAGCAGAACGGAAATGAAGGAAAAGGAATTCGAAGACCGCGTTGCCTGGTTCTTGGGAAAACAACAGTTTCCCAGCGGAGAACGGTTTATAGATCACCGGACACATCATGATGCCGCCAGTGAGCCTGTTCTTTTCGGTTCTGTCCATCGCCCCGATATGTCTATCGGCATGGACGGCACCGCCATCGAGGTAAAAGCCGCCGACCACGGCAATAAGGTCAAACAAGCCATCTCACAAGCCTTGTTCTATCGCATCGGTTACCGGTTTGTGATTGTACTGTTAGTGGATATAACCAACAAGGGCGATATTTATGCCGGTCTGAGAGAGCACGGCAACACCCGGGAAGTACAGTTTGTTGATGATCTTGAAGAGAACATGAATATATTTGTGATCCCGCGCCTTAGATTGTGATATGGTCCTGAATATCCCGCTGGCATAGCCCCCTCCGGCATCTACATCGCCCGACTGGTGACTCCAGAGTACACAAAGTCCATCAAGATGGTGCTGATTAGGTGGGGATTAGATCGCCATCCTTCGGCTGAGAGCCTGTGCTGAAATCGCCGCCAGGCGATTGAAGTGCTCAGGGCAGGCTTCCGCTAGCTGCCGGACCCGCGATGACAAGAGGTGCGATGACAATAGAAACAGTAGTATATTTCATCCATGAAAACAGATCACCATACCGCCGCACCCACGCGCGTCCTGATCCTGTGCACGGGCAACTCGTGCCGCTCGCAGATGGCTGAGGCCTTCGTGCGCCGGGCTAAGCCTGATTGGGAGGTCTATTCGGCGGGCACCTTCCCGGCCGATGGCGTACACCCGTTGGCGATCAAGGTGATGGCCGAGGCGGGCCTGGATTTGTCGTCAGCCAGACCGGTGGCGGTGGAGAACTACCTGGACCAGCCCTTCGACTACATAATCACAGTCTGCCATCACGCCAAGGAGAACTGCCCGGTGTTCAGCAGCCAGGTAGAGCACCGGCTGCACCTGGGCTTCCCCGATCCGGCGGAGGCCACCGGGACTGATGAAGTGGTTCTGGCGGTATTCCGGGAGGTGCGGGACGAGATCGAGGAAATGCTTACCAGCTTTGCCAAAACGGTGGGAACCGGGTAGCCGCCCCACTGCCCGCCGCGTTCACCTCAGCCCGCCACGGCGGGCCTATTTCTCTTTATACTGGTAGCCAATGCGATCAAAGGGATTGACCACGCTGGTGATGATATTGCGCGAGTGGGCAGCGATGCGCTTCAGGTAGCGGGCGTACAGGGCCACGGTTGCGGCATCGGCGCTGGAGAGATCATCGATCTTGCCGGCCACGATACCGGTGGTGATCTCATCGCACATGGCCGAGGTGCTCTCCTTGTACTCCTCCATGATCTGCCGGGCCTGGTCCTCGTCGCTGCTTTTGAAGGCCTTGATCATATTGCGAAATATAGAGGTGACGCTGGCCTCGGCGGCCTGCAGGTCATCTTCGATGGGCGGGGCCACCAGCCGCAGGGGATGCTTTCGGGCCAGGTCATAGATATTCTTTGTGTAGTCGCCGATGCGCTCGATATCGATCACCACGCTGACCAGGATCAGGCCGGGGGCCAGGTCCCTTGCGCCGGTCACTGAGAGGTGCGTCATGACCTTCTTGCGCACGTCCCGCTCGTACTCGTTGATCTGCTTGTCCAGCTTGTACACGTCGATATTGATTTCGCCCGTATCGGAATGGCGCAGCGATTCTACGGCGGCCTCGTACATGGTCAAGTCCAGGGCCAGCATCTTGTACGATTCCTTCAGGGCCTGCACATACAGGTTATCTTCGGAGAACAGCGATGACATGAGTGATTTCCACATAAGCTACCTCGTAAGCAAAATTAATGCTAATGGGATGGCAAAGAACACCAGTCCCACAAAAACAAATGGCATAAAACGGTTCTCAATCGATCTGTCCGCCAGCCATTCAGCTGCCCGTATGGGCACCTGCCGGAAGGCCGGGAAGGGCAGGATCATCAGTATGCCGCAAATATTAAACAATAAATGGGCAAATGAAACCGTAATCGCCGCCACGCTGCCAGTAGACAGCGCCGCCAGGATAGCGGTGATGGTGGTGCCCACATTGGCCCCCATGGTGTAGGGCAGCACCTGCCGGAGGGTCAGCAAGCCCGCGCCCACCAATGGAATGATAAGTGAGGTTGTGATGGAGCTGCTCTGGACGGTAAAGGTCAGGACCGCACCGAATAAAAGAGACCTCATGATGGTCTTGAACAGGTGCTGATCGAAGAATGCCTCCACCCTATCCAGCACCAGGCTGCGCAGAATCTTGACTATCCCGGCCAGGGCGGCGAATGTCAACAATAAGGCTATGATCAATAGCAGTACCGGGTGGTTGTTTACCAGGTCCGCCAGGAAATGAATGGCCGGTGTGGTAGCGGCCTTCAGGGGGTTGCCCAGTTTCATGCAGCCGATGCCTTCGAACATACCTGCCATGGCCACCGCCGCCTTTGAGAGGAAGCCGGTTGCCAGTTGCAGAGGGAACAGGATCGCCAGGGTGATCAGGTTGAAGAAATCGTGGACCGTGCCGGCAGCAAACGCCCGGCGGAACTCGGTGCGGTTGGTAATGTGACCCATGGAAACCAGGGTGTTGGTTATGGTGGTGCCCATATTGGCGCCCATCACCATGGGAATGGCCCCTTCAATTGAGATGGCGCCGCCGGCCACCATACCCACGATAATCGATGTGGTAGAGGATGAGCTCTGCACCAGGGACGTGGCCAGGATTCCGATGAACAGGCCCACCAGGGGTGATGCCGTGGTTGTCAGAATGCGCTCGGAGAACTCCTTGCCAAACAGCTTGAAGGAGTACCCCATGGCGCCGATCCCCACGATGAACAGATACAGGAATATGAAAATTGCTACGACTTTAATTAAAGGCAGCAGTTTTTTAAGCATACTCGTCTGTGTTAATGGATCTTCAGTTATAAGGTTAGAAATATATTCGGATTGCCACTACCGGACTACCGATCAATGCATGACCGCCAGAAGCCTGCAGGCGTGTTGTTCCGCACAATAAGGGTGGATAGCATAAGTCCGATGTTACCCTTTGCTGCCCACAAGAATGTTACTGGAACGGTGCTGTCACTATCAAAAGTTACCAACCTGTTTGCAGTACTGGTCAACAAAAAACCAGGTGATATTCCGGTAGCCGCAGGCTTTGTTTCAAACCCGCAGTGGAGTAATTTTAACGGACCTCAACTCGTATTATATAATTGAATATGGCAGAGATTTTCCCATTCAAGGCAATAGTGTACAATCCCATCGGTGGCAGGGACGTATCCTCCCTGGTTGCGCCGCCCTATGACGTCATCGATCCCGGGGACCGAGCGCGCCTGATGGCCCGGGATCAGCACAATATTGCCCGCCTGGTACTGCCTGAGCCGTCCGGGGGGTTATCCAAGTATGAAAACGCCGCCCGCCAGTACAAATCGTGGAAGAATAATGCTGTATTGAGCATAGATGACAATCCTGCTTTGTATGTTTGGGAGCAGCGTTTCAAGATTGCCGGGCAGGACTATACCCGCAGGGCCCTGGTAGCCAAGGTGAGCGCCAAACCATACGCCGTGGGCGGCGTCATGCGCCATGAACACACCCACGCGGGCCCCAAAGCGGATCGATTGGCCCTGTTCCAGGCTACGGGGGCGCAGTTCAGCCAGATGTTCGGCATTTTCCCGGATCAGGGCGGAAGCGTGACGGAACTGCTGCTCCGGGCGAGCGAGGGGTCAGCTATGATTCAAGCCAATGGCGACGACGGGCAGCGCTCACGGCTATTCCGAATTAATGATCGAGCGGCGGTGGCCCGCTTACGGGAGCTGCTGGCGCCCCAGACTATTACGATGGCCGACGGCCATCACCGCTACGAAACCACGCTGGCCTACTACGAGCAGATCGGCCGGGATGGCACAACACTGATGGCACTTGTACCGGATAGCGATCCGGGCCTGGTAGTATTGCCGACCCACCGTGTGATAAATCTGCCCGAATATCCTTCCGTGGTTGCGAACCTGACCGGCAGCGGGTTCACCGTCCGGCAATATGATCTGGACCAATGGGAGCGGCAGTACAGGGAAGCTGAAGAGGACCATCAAAAACGGAGCGTTGTGGCTGTTTCGCCTTCACAAAACCGCACTGATGTAATCAGTTGGTCCGCCGACGGCAAGGTCGATGCCATCTACCGGAGCTCAGGTGACGTAGGTGTGTTGCATGCCGTGATTCTCAAGACCCTGGCGCGAGCAGATGACACCTCTACGCCCCTCGATTTCACGTACATCCACGAGGCGGATGCGGCGGTAGCGGAGGCCGGCAAGCAGGGGGCGTGTGCCTTTCTGCTGCGGCCAATCTCTGTCAGACTGCTCCTGAAATTAGCGGAGCGGCAGGAAGTTATGCCTGCCAAGTCGACCTACTTTTTTCCTAAGTTTCTCTCTGGTTTCGTAAGTGCCGAACTTGATTGAAACTGGTCTCGTATATGGCAAAAAACGCAGCTACGTTCAACCGGATTAAGGCATGACGGCTGATATAGCCATCATGCTCGTCCTGATTGTGGGCGCGCTGGTTGTGTTCAGCCGGGAGCTGCTGCCCATCGAAGTCACGGCGGTAACGCTGGTGGCGTCCCTGCTTATCCTGGGAATCATAGATGTTGATGTGGCCATCTCCGGATTGAGCAATAAGGCGGTGGTGACCATCGCCGCCCTGTTCGTCCTGAGCCACGCCCTGAGCAAGACCGGATTCCTGGAGGCAGCCACCAGTTACCTGGGCACTAGTGTAGGCGCCCGGCGCTGGCTGGGCATCTCCATAATGCTGATAATCGTAAGCGTCGCCTCGGCTTTCCTGAGCAATACGGCTGTTGTGGCCATGTTCATACCGATGGCCATTCAACTCAGCCAGAAATTCGAGATCAGCCCCAGTAAGGTGCTCATGCCGGTTTCATACGCCGCCGTATTTGGCGGCACCCTGACCCTGATTGGCACTTCCACTAACCTGATAGTGAATTCGTTCCTTATCGCGGAGGGAGCCGAGACATTCGGCATGTTCGAGTTCGCCCGACTCGGCTGGCTTTTCCTGTTGCTGGGTATCATTTACGTAGTGTTCGCGGCGCCCAGGATTTTGCCCTCCCGGGCAGGCCTCAGCTCCCTGATGCATAAGTATCACATGGGCACTTACCTGACGGAGCTGATGGTCGCCGATGATTCCCGGCTGGTGGGTAAAAGCTGCCTGCAGGTGGGTCTCAACCTGAACTACGATATTACCGTCCTGGCCATTATCAGGGAAGAGCAGCGGATTACGGAAAATATCCGCAACCTGGTCCTTGAGCAAGACGATACCCTGATCGTCCGGGGCGAGGTTGATAAAATCATGCGTCTCAGGCAGGAGCAGGGCGTGCAGCTGCTGTCGGATATCAAGCTGGATGATAGCGAACTCTCCCAGGAGGACCAGGTGCTGGCTGAGGCCCTGATTGTGCAGAACAGCAGACTTATCGGGCGCACCCTGCGGGACATTGATTTTCGCCGCCATTATGGGGCCTTCGTGCTGGCCGTGCGGCACCATAGCGCCATCCTGCGGACCAAGATCGCGCATATCCCCATGCAGGTATCGGACACGCTCCTGATGCTGGCCCCGAAAGACCGGCTCAATGAACTGCGCAGGTCGGAGGATATGATCATCATTTCCGAAGTGGATTCCCGCCTTCATCGCGACCGTTTCTGGTGGCTCTCCGTACTGATCATACCGCTGCTTGTAATCGTGGTGGCAATGGGGCTGGTAGATATCCTCACCGGAGTGCTCGTCGCCGTCGTTTTTCTGCTCCTGACAAAGGTAATCGACGTGCAGGAAATGTACCGCTCGGTCGACTGGTCGGTTCTGCTGTTGATAGCGGCATTCGTGCCGGTAGGTTACGCCATGACCATAACCGGCACTGCTCAGTTGATAGCAGCAGGGATTATGCGGCTGGCCGCCCTGGCGCCACCAGACCTGGTGCCGGTCTGCGCGCTGGCACTGGTCTATCTGGCTACTGCCGCGTTAACGCAGATCGTATCCAACAACGCCACCGCCATAATTCTGGCGCCCATCGCTATCAGCGCGGCCAACGAACTGGGGGCCGATATACGGCCATTCCTGATGGCGGTTGCCTTTGCCTCTTCCAGCGGACTGATGACGCCCATCTCGTACCAGACCAACCTGATGGTTTACGGTCCGGGCAGCTACCGCTTTGGCGATTACGTGCGTTTCGGGATCGCTCCCACCCTGTTATTCTGGGTCATAGCCGTGGTTTTTATCCCTGTCATCTGGCCCCTCTTTTAAGGATGCAGTTGGAAAAACCTGTAACTTCTGCCTCGCTATCTGCATCTAAAGCCTGAATCGAAGGATCTATGCAATGAATTTTGGTTACTATCGTGATGTGCAGCAGGATATGATGAAGGCCGGAGAGCGGGTACGCCAGACCCTGGCTGAACACGGCTTCACCGCCACAAACATTACCGGCGGCATGCGGGCCCGGAACCGATTAAAGGTTGAGATAGTTATAGTTAAGGAATAGTTTTATGCCAATCTACGATTATAAGTGCCAGTCGTGCGGCCGTGTATTCAGCGCCCTGGTCAGTTCCAGCGCTACCCCGGCCTCGGAGGTCGAGTGCCCCGAATGCGGCGAGCACCAGGCCGAGAAGCAGCTCAGCATGAAAACGTCCGTATTGGGCGGCAACGCGTCAAGCAGTGGCGGCGGCTGTTCTGCTCCAACCGGCAGCGGCTTCGCCTGATCATAAAGCCGCGACCTCCGTGGGAGGTCATCCCTGGCATATTATTGTAGCGTTCGGAAGTTCATTTTCCGGACGTTCTTTTTATCCGGCAACCGCGGTTCCGTAATGCGCCATGGAACTTACCCTCGCTCTTCATTGTAGCACATTCGGAACGGGTGTAAATTCGCCCTCAGTAAATCGAAGGAGAAATGTTGGAACTTCTATACGCATTCAGCCAACCCGGAGAGCAAGGCGGTGGAGCACTGGCCTTCCTGCCCATGATACTGATGTTCGCCATCATCTATTTTTTACTCATCCGGCCCCAGATGAAACGGCAGAAAAGCCAGCGCAACATGCTCGGCGCTCTGAAGAAGGGTGACCGGGTGATTACCAAGGGAGGTATTTTCGGCAAGATCGAAGCCTTTAAGGGCAAAGACGACACCCAGGTAATCCTAGATGTGGGCAAAGGGACTAAAATAACCGTGGCCCGGGCTTACGTGGCGGGCGTGGCCGGTGATTCCGGCGAAGTACCCGCGGCAAACTGATGGCTAAATTACCGGTAATCAAATACGGCGACCCCATACTCCGGCAGAAGACGCGGCCGGTTGAGGACCGCCAGCAGGTCCTCGACCTGGTGGATGACATGTTCGATACCATGTATGAAGAAGAAGGTATGGGCCTGGCCGCCAACCAGATCAATGTCGACCTGAATTTCATGGTGGTCGATATCAGCCATACCGATGAAGATGAGGGTCCCCGGGTAATTATCAATGCGGAGGTTGTCGAGTCGTCGGGGTCATCCGATCTGGAGGAAGGCTGCCTGAGCATCCCGGAAATTCGAGCTACTATCACCCGGCCTGAAACGGTACTGCTCAGGTATGAGGATGAACACGGACAGGAGCACGAGGAGCACTTTGACAGGCTGCTGAGCCGGGTGATCCAACACGAGGTAGATCACCTCACCGGTATCTTCTTTACCGATTACCTGACGCCTGCCAAGCACTCGCTGATTGACAAGCGGCTCTCTGAAATCGCAGAGACGGGAGCACCATCTACGGGTATTATTCTTTAATGCAGGGCAACCGGCGCACCTGAACGGGGACTCATGAAAATCATCTTCATGGGGACCCCTGAGTTTGCCGTACCGACACTGCAACATATACACAAATCGCGTCATTCCATCGCTGCAGTCGTTACCGGGGTAGACCGGCCCACCGGTCGTGGCAGACGGCTCAAGAGTCCGCCGGTCAAAGTTGCGGCGGCCGCTATGAGCTATCCGGTTCTACAGCCGGAATCGCTGAGCGACCTCACTTTTCTGGAGCAAGTCAGCGCCTTCTCGCCCGATATATTCGTTGTGGTCGCCTTCCGTATCCTGCCGCAGGCGCTATTGCAGGTCCCGCCCCAGGGAGCCATCAACCTGCACCCCTCATTGTTGCCCAGCTACCGGGGTGCCGCGCCGATCCAGCACTGCTTACTGAATGGCGATACCTCCACGGGGATCACCACCATTGCCATTACCGGCAAGATCGATGCCGGTGACATAATCCTGCAGGAGGAAGTGCCCATCCAACCGGGAGATGACTTTGGCTCACTGTCGGTCCATCTGGCGGAACGCGGCGCCGAAATGGTTGTACGGACACTGGATCTGCTGCAAGGGGGCCAGGCCCGGCCTGTCAACCAGGCTTCCATCAGTGAGCGGGCTGTTACCCCAGCGCCCAAAATCAAGCCTGGCGATCTGGTTATCGACTGGAACACGAGCGCTACTCAAATCGCCAATCAGATTCGCGCCTTTTCGCCACGGCCAGGGGCCCGCACAACCCTCGAGGGCCAGGGATTGAAGCTCTTTGTACCAGCTGTTGGCACTGCTAAAGGCCCGCCGGGGGAGCTCCTCGCCATTAGCGCAACACAGCTGGAAATAGGCGCCGGTACGGGATCGCTGTTAGTTGGCGAACTGCAAATGGAAGGCCGCAAGCGGATGGCCATTGAAGATTTTCTGCGCGGGAAGCAACTGGTTGTGGGCCAGAAATTTGGGTAGGGACAAACCCATGCCTGCCAGTCCCGGGACCAAGCCGACCGGTGCGCGGAAGCTGGCCTACGATGCATTATTACTGGCGGATCGCTCCATGCGGGTGAATGACGCCCTGCACGGTCTGTTGGCGGATTCTGATCTAGCCGGCCGCGACCGCCGCTTCGCAACCGAGCTGGTACTGGGGACCACGCGCTTGAAAGGCATCCTTGACCGGGATCTGGCTGACTGTTACCATGGGAAGTTCGGGAAAATTGAGCCACAGGTACGGCGGTTGCTGCGTATGGGCGCCTACCAGATGCGCTATATGGATAAAGTCCCGCCCTACGCGGCCATCGATTCAACGGTGGACCTGGCGGTACGTCAGGATCTGGCGCGCGCCAAAGGATTGATAAACGGCGTTCTGCGCGAGCTGTCACGTCGCCCGCGGCAAGGCAACCCGCCTGACGATGCGCCCGTGGACGTGCTGGCCGCCGGGTACAGCCACCCCCAATGGCTGGTTGAAAAATGGCTGGACCAGTGGGACCGGCCAACTGTAATCCAATTACTGCAGTACAACAACCGGACCCCGGAGATCTGGTTTCGGCGGCGCGAAAATCCGCAGCTATCCGAGAGACTTGAGCAGCTCATCAAGGAGTTGAACCTTGAGATACATAATCATCCCGAACTGCCCGAGTATTTTTCGTGCGATACACCGGCCCGGCTGCTCGATCAAAAGGTCCTGGAGGAAGGTCTGTTTATCGTCCAGAATCCAGCATCGGGCGCTGTTGTCAGGATGGCGTCACCAAAGGCCGGTGAGACCATCATTGATCTGTGTGCCGGTCCTGGCGGCAAGACCGCCGCCCTGTCTGATGCCGTGGGTCCGGAAGGGCGGATTATCGCCTGTGAAATTGATCCTAAACGGGCTGATTTGATCGGGGAAACAGTGCACAGACTAAGCCTTGCCAACGTGGAGATCGTAGTCGGTGACGCGCTGCAGAACAGGTTGCCCGAAGCCCATAAAATACTGGTGGACGCCCCCTGTACCGGCACAGGCGTCCTGGCCCGCCGGGCCGACCTACGCTGGCGGCGGCAACCTGAGCATATTGCCGAACTGGCGGCGCTTCAGAAAGCCCTGGCCGCAAGGGCGATTCAACTATTGCACACGGGTGGAAAACTGATATATGCCACCTGCTCCCTTGAGCCGGAAGAAAACTGGGAGATCGGCGACAGCATCATGGAGGGTCATCCCGGGCTGGGGATCGCACCGGAGACGGGCACATTACCCCCTGATTGGCTGGATGAACGGGGCGCCTTGAATACACTCCCCTGGAAGCATAATATTGATGGTATGTTTTCTATTAATTTGACTTTACAATGAAACCCGGTGCAACGTTCAAACACGTGGTCGCCCTGGTCATATTGGTCGGGCTGGTAGCCATCCTGCTGGATCAGGTGATTCTACCTATATATGTTCGTCAAGGTCAGGTAAGCTACCTGCCCAACGTGGTGGGTCTCTCCTATGGCGCCGCACTGAAATCACTTCGCAAGGCTGGATTCAGAGCTTCCCGGTCGCATGTTGCCCGCACCCATGAATACCCCCCCAATCAGGTGTTCGAGATGTACCCCAAGGCCTATTCCAGGGTCAAGAAGGGACGCATCATCCAACTGACGGTGACCGAAGAGGAAAAGATGGTGGAGATACCGGCCTTGGTTAATAAAACCCTGCGGGCGGCCGAAATTGAGATTGCCCGGGCGGGACTCCTGATCGATACCGTTATGACAACCTACAGCGACAACTTCGCCGCTGGAGTAGTGACCTGGCAATCACCCAAGGGGGGCAACCTGCTGCGGCGTGGATCAGGGATGTCCCTGATGGTCAGCAAGGGGGAGCCTCCCGTATCTTACTATGTGCCCAGCGTGCTGGGTAAGAGCTACCAGAACGCTCGCCGGGAAATACTGGACGCCGGGCTCGATATTGGCAGCATACGCTACATTTATGCACCCAATCTGCTGCCTAACACGATTGTGGATCAGAGCATCGCCGGCGGGACCGTCCTGAAATTGAAACGGGCCATGAACCTGACGATCAGCACTTATGACCGCTCAAAGGAACATTAACGGGCATCAGGGGAACAGCTTGACCGACGAGAATCAATTGACCAGTAGATCAAATATTCAATCAGCGAAAAAGAGAACTATCTCACCTAGCCTGTTGAGCGCCGATTTCGCCAACCTGGGTGAGCAGGTCCGCACGGTGGCAGGGGCCGGCGCTTCCCGCTTGCACCTTGACGTGATGGACGGCCAGTTTGTCCCCAACATCACCTTTGGACCGCTGTTGGTGGAGGCTGTCAGGCCGCTGTTCACGGGCCTGCTGGATGTGCACCTGATGATCGTGGAGCCGCGGCGCTTCCTGAAGCAATTCATACAGGCCGGCGCCGACGTTGTCATCATCCATTACGAGGCCTGTGACCAGATGGACCGGGATTTGATGACCATCAGGGAGCTGGGCGCCGCCCCGGGCGTGGCGATCAATCCCGATACCGATTTTGACCTGCTGAAACCCCACTTGCCGAATATCGACTACCTGCTCATTATGTCGGTTTTCCCCGGGTTCGGGGGTCAGTCCTTTATCGATTCCACCCTTGACAACATGCGTAAGGCGGTGGCTGCCAGACAGAGCCACGATTATCTGGTGGCGGTTGATGGTGGCGTCAACCTGAAGACCGTTGAAAAAGTGGCCGGGACCGGCGTTGATATCCTGGTAACGGGTTCGGCCTTGTTTAAGGCCCCCGATATCGCCGCCAGATTTGACGAGTTGCAGGGTTGAAGACACATCTGCCCCCCAGAGAAACCCGCCGGAAACTGTTGCACCTCGCCTCCAGCCTGATACCACTCGGTT